>NZ_VMKU01000003.1:0-50788 GCF_013276315.1 Streptococcus sp. 2741
TCGAGTCTATTATAACTTTTAGCGTACTCATCTACTCTTTCTAAAGCTGATTCGATTGCTTCTACTATTCGTTGTTGTTCGGATAGTGGAGGCAATAACATAGGAACTTCATATTTTAAAAATTTTATTGAAGCTAAATTTTTTATCGCTGAACCTATAGAATGCTCTTTTAGTGTATTAATCAAACTCGTAAACATCCATTTAAAATACTGTGAATCTATTATATCTGAGTTTAACGTAAGTTTTAATAATGCTTGATTTATAACTCCATTATAATAATTTGAAGGTATTTGAAAGATTTCTCCAATAGTACCTGCACAAGATATTAAAATATCTCCTGCTTTTATTGAAAAATTTTTTAAACGTATATAATCACTCTCTTTTAACCAATAGTCTCCATAATCTATAGTTTTTCTTATAGCATTACCTTGTTCATAAACCTTATATGTATGTTCTCCTTTCGGAACAAACATTGACTTTGTTATAGAACTACCAAAAGGACCTCTTTTTATTGAGCCGTCCTCTAATGCACAAATGTCTGGTAAATAAACTATGGCCCATCCTTTAGGTATATTATGTTTAAACTCTTTTATACTTCCATCAGCAAACTTCCCATAATGTTTCCCATCATCACCACGAAATATCTCGGTTTCCTTTTTATCTCGTTTGATTTTTCCTTCACTGATAAGTTTTTCTTTTTCAGCTTTAATTCTCTTTAACAATTCACTTGCAGGTTCGTCATTGGGATTTTGCGGCACTAATTTCCCTTCCATCGCTCTTTGAAGGATACTTGCTTTAAGTTGTTCTGGTGTCATTATTTATCCTCCAACAACTGCAAAATATCAGCTAATACATTATCAATCTTATGATTTAAAGTTGCTCTTTCCGCTTGATAATTCTGAATCAACTCAAAGGGATTTAAGATTTCCTCTTCCTCTTTTGGAAAACCACACTGGTCTAAATTATAATTCAACTCAGCCAATTCACTAGGTGTAAATGATTTAGATTTGTAGAACTTACCTTCCAGAATCTCTTCACGATTTTCCCACCAGTCACGAACAGGATTGAAGTGTTCTGACTTCATCGGCTTAGTTTTAGAGAAATTTTTATAACCATCTGGCATATCTAAACGATAAAACCAAGTTTCTTCTGTTTTCTTTGTTTTATCAAAGAAAAGAATGTTCGTATGGATTCCTGTATACGGTGCAAAGACACTATGAGGCAACCTAATAATCGTATGCAAGTTGAACTCATCTACCAGTTTTTGTTTCAAGCGAGTTTTTACACCTTCACCAAATAGAAAACCATCAGGTAAAATAACTCCAACACGACCATTTTCTTTCAAACGATACATAATGACAGCCATAAATAAATCAGCCGTTTCAGAACTCCGTAATTCTGCTGGAAAGTTATTTTTTATTGTTTCTAATTCTGACCCTCCAAAAGGTGGATTCATCATAATAATGTCAAATTTTTCATCATCCGTATATTCACGAACATTTTTCTCCAAAGTATTTCCATGAACAATTTTAGGATCATCAATTTCGTGAAGAAACAGATTTGTAACTGCTAAAAGATGAGGAAATGCTTTCTTTTCAATACCAAAAACAGCTGTATTATATTTTTTGGTATCTTCACTAGTTTTACGTTGACTACTTAAACGGTTCAGAGTCGAAGTCAAGAATCCTCCTGTTCCGCAAGCAAGGTCTGCCATTGATTCTCCAAGTTTTGGGTCAAGAACTTCGGCAATAAAATCAGTCGCTGCACGTGGCGTATAAAATTCTCCTGAGTTCCCAGCATTTTGAATATCTTTAAGAATTTTTTCGTAAATATCATTAAACGAATGACGATCTTCAGGGCTATTGAAATCAACTTCATCAATAACATTGATGACTTGGCGTAACAAGACGCCATTTTTCATATAGTTGTTCGCATCTTCAAAAGCTGATTTAACAATCGTTTTTCGAATAGGCATATTTGAAGTTATTTCAAGCTCTTTCAACTCTTTGAATAACTTGTTATTGACAAAATCAAGTAATTCATCGCCTGTCAATACCCGCTCCCCATTTTGAGCATGAGCCCAATTCCGCCATTTTAATTCCTCTGGGATAATTGACTCATACTCGTCTTCTTCTAATTCCCAAACCATTTCACGGCTATCATAAATTTTTAAGAATAATAACCAAGACATTTGTTCAATACGTTGAGCATCACCATTAACACCAGCATCGTTTCGAGTGATATCTTGAATTCTTTTTACAAATGATGTAATTGACATACTTTCCTTTCATTAAGCTACTGTAAATAGCTCTTGCTCTAATTCTTTAATTGCTTGTAAATATCGTTTTTTATCTCCAAAATAAGTATTGATGATTTTGAAGGTTCCACCATATATCTGAAATTCTGGAAGTTTTAATGTTTCAATACTTTCGAGTTCTCCAATACCTTTATCCATGTATTTGTCCAGTAAAATTTCCAAAACAGCACGCGCTTCCTCACTATATTTATATAAATATCCGCTTTGTTTGAGTTTATTGATACGTTCCGTTTTGGTTAATTCTTTTTGACCATAGGCAAGTTTTAGGAGTAAATCAAAATCATCGATTTCTTGTTCTGATATTCCCTCCGACTCTCGAATAGCATCTAGATAAACTCCTTTTTTATAAAGTTCATCTAAGATAAGCTTCTTTTTATCCGCCGTATGCCAAACTGTGATAAAATCGTTCAAAGTGGCGTAGCTACCTAAGATATTCTTTCGAGTGTAGTCGGTCAGGCTTTCGGTAATCAGTTTCCCGTTTTCGTCCAATACTTGAACAGTAGAATTAAGAATGGTAACCTGCTTGTCTGTAACGATATATTTTTCTACTGGGTCACCACCTTCGTTTACAAAACCAGGTGTAGTACCATTGTTTGTTTTTGCGCCCGTTTCCAGAACCTTCACTGGTTCACCATCAAAATCAGGGTCAGCAAACAAATTGGTAACATTGCGAAAATCAATAATCGTAAAAAATTCTTTCCCTTTTTGAGGATAAAGACGTGTGCCACGACCAATAATTTGTTTAAATTCAGTCATGGATTGGATATTAGAGTCTAAAACAATCAAACGACATGTTTTAGCATTAACTCCTGTCGTTAATAATTTAGACGTTGTTACAATAGCGGGAAAATTAGAATTGACATCCATAAAGTTATCCAGTTGAGCTTTTCCTTCAGCGTTGTCACCAGTTACTTGCATGACATAACGATAGTCTTCTTGGACTAAGTCTAGATTCTCTTTTACAAGTGCAGCACGCATTCGCTCGGCATGGTCAATATCAACACAAAAAACAATTGTTTTATCAAATCGTGCATTGTTTTGCTTCATATAATCAGAAACAAACTTGGCAACTCTTTGCGTTCTATCATCAATGACAATGGTTTTATCAAAATCTTTCCTGCCGTAGTACCTATCTTCTATTAATTGTCCGTTAGCATCAACTTTTCCAGTTTCTGGACGATAACCATCCACATCCACATCTAAATTAACCCTCATAACACGATATGGAGCCAAAAAACCATCCTCGATTCCCTGTTTTAAACTATAAGTATAGATTGGCTCACCAAAGTATTCCGTATTGGAAGCATTCTTGGTTTCTTTAGGAGTAGCGGTCATCCCAATCTGTGTCGCAGAACTGAAATAATCAATTACCTTACGCCAGTTACTGTTTTCCTTAGCTGAACCACGGTGCGCTTCATCAATTACGATTAAATCAAAGAAGTCTTTGTCAAATTTTTGATAATGTGTTTCAGTTCCATCTTCACCAGTTAGTTGCTGATAAAGCCCTAGATAAATTTCAAAAGAATTTAATTTTTCAGGAGCAGTCAAAAGTTTTGGTGTAATTTTCGTCATTACCTTTTCGAATGGCCTAAAGTCTTCAGCCATCGTTTGGTCTACTAAGATGTTTCTATCTGCTAAGAATAAAACTCGTTTAGCCAAACCAGCTTTTCGAAGGCGATGAATAATTTGAAAAGCCATGAACGTTTTCCCCGTTCCTGTTGCCATCACAAACATTACTCGTTTTTGTCCTCTGGCAACTGTTTCAATAGTACGGTTGATAGCTATTTGCTGATAATAGCGTGGCGTTTTCATTGAGAAGGCGTCTGTATAGTATGGAGTTGAGATAGCTTCTGTAATTTCGTACGTCAATCCTTTTTCCTTCGTCATACGAGAAAATAATTCTTCACGAGTAGGGAATTCGTCTAACTCCAGCTCACGTTCTTCTCTCGTGATACGGTCGTGTTCAATAAAGCCATCACCATTCGAAGAATAAACAAATGGAACATCTAAAATCTCTCCATATTCAATAGCTTGTTGTAATCCTGCTCGAACGCTGTGTTTATTATCCTTTGCCTCAACAATTGCAATTCGAGTTCCAAATTTGTAATACAGTGAATAGTCTGATTTTTTTCCTTCTTTACGACGAGCCTTATCTCCTCTAACCTCAATTCGACCATCAGTGAAGTATTCTTCGTAAGCGATATGCTCACCATTTTTCCATCCTTTGGATACAATAGCAGGAGTGATGAAATTTGCTTTAATATCCTCCTCACTCATTTCTTTCTTAGACTTTATAAACTCAACCATATTGAACCCTCCGCATTCTAAAAATCTACTTCTCCATAAAATAAACTATCAGAACAAATTATACTTCTATTATATCACACTTATAAAAATACTCTGCTAAATTGTTGAAAATAAGTATGCAATATACTTTCGCATCGCGTCAGATTATCTCCGCATAACACCGCTATTTTTCGCTGTTTTCGGCAGGCGACTTATTATCATTCTATAAGCACTTTCAGTCGGGCTGGTGAGATATTTTTCAAAAATAAATAATCACATTTAAACATTTTGAAAGTATAAAATATCTACATCAGCCGTTCAAAAACTGGCGTAAATTTTGCTATAATATTTTCGTTTAAATAAAGATTTTTTTATGCCAAAAGGATTTTAACAATGCGGATGCTTCCTATTTTGCTTCTCTTTTTAGCTCTACTACCGTTTTTCTCAAAGTTTGTCACTGGAGGTAGTTCTTTCAGTTGGGGAGTATTTTTGAGTTTCATAATAGATTGGGTTTTATTGATAGTTTTTGCGATTCAGATTTCTTATATTTTTTGGAGATTGAGTCAAAAGTGGAAAGAATTATCTAATAAATAACGCTAGGCATGTTGTCTAATTTTGGGGTAAGACAATGAATAGCAGAGTAGAATTTCGGATTTTCACCATTGTTGATTTGGACAAGAAAGAAGAATATTTACATGAGATGCATTTGAAAGGTTGGAGGTATAGAACTAGTCGTTTTGGTTTGTTCTATCTTGACCAATGTCAACCAGACGATGTCATCTACCGTATCTATGATTCTAGATTTCTTAAAAAATATAAGCATGAACTGCAAGATTTTAGAAATAGAGGTTGGGAATTGATAGGAGCAGGTTTTTGTTCGATTCTTCGTAAATCGGCTTCTGATATACTTTCAGAGGATCAAGTCTATATGAGTAATAATCTCAGGTGGGAAGTTATGCGATATAGACTTCGTTCATGTGCAGCTACTTTCTTAGGAGGTTTTGTTGTTTGTATGAGTTTGTTTCGAGAAGAACTGTCGCAATCTTTCTTTGTTATTTTTGCTCTATATGCCTTTATGATTTCTTATCTAATCTATGGTTATTTCAGACTAAAAAGTAAATACCGAGTAGATGGAAGGCAGGGTTCTAGGTCTTCAGACTGATTTTTAGCACTCTTGATAAAAGAGTGCTAATTTTTTGAATTTTTATCTTGACATTCTCTTCTAAGGGTGTATAATAGAATCATAAGTTAGCACTTGAATGTATCGAGTGCTAATTTATCAGACAGAGAGGAGTGATGAGATGGTTACAGAGCGTCAGCAGGATATTTTAAATCTGATTATTGACATCTTTACCAAAACGCACGAACCTGTCGGATCCAAAGCCTTGCAAGAGTCTATTAACTCTAGCAGTGCAACCATTCGTAATGACATGGCGGCTCTAGAAAAGCAAGGTTTGCTTGAAAAGGCTCATACTTCAAGCGGTCGGATGCCAAGTATTGCTGGTTTTCAGTACTATGTAAAACACTCACTGGATTTTGATCAACTGGCTGAAAATGAGGTATATGAGATTGTCAAAGCCTTTGATCAGGAATTCTTCAAACTGGAGGATATTCTGCAAGAAGCTGCTAATCTACTGACAGACCTGAGTGGCTGTACGGTAGTGGCACTGGATGTTGAGCCGAGCAGGCAACGTTTGACAGCCTTTGATATCGTTGTTTTGGGGCAACATACAGCCTTGGCAGTATTCACCCTAGACGAGTCGCGAACGGTTACCAGTCAGTTTCTGATTCCAAGGAACTTCTTGCAGGAAGATTTGCTGAAACTGAAGAGCATCATTCAGGAACGTTTCCTCGGTCACACCGTTTTAGATATTCACTACAAGATTCGGACGGAGATTCCGCAGATTATCCAGCGTTACTTTACAACAACGGACAATGTGATCGATCTCTTTGAACATATCTTTAAGGAAATGTTCAACGAAAACATTGTGGTGGCGGGCAAGGTTAATCTCTTGAATTTTGCCAATCTAGCAGTCTATCAGTTCTTTGATCAACCGCAAAAGGTGGCTCTGGAGATTCGTGAGGGGTTGCGTGAAGATCAGATGCAAAACGTCCGTGTTGCAGACAGTCAGGAGTCCTGTCTAGCTGACCTAGCTGTGATTAGTAGCAAGTTCCTCATTCCTTATCGGGGAGTTGGAATTCTAGCCATTATCGGTCCAGTCAATCTGGATTACCAACAGCTAATCAACCAAGTCAATGTGGTCAACCGTGTTTTGACCATGAAGTTGACAGATTTTTACCGCTACCTCAGCAGTAATCATTACGAAGTACATTAAGATTGAAATCATTAAAGGAGGCGAAAATGGCCCAAGATATAAAAAATGAAGAAGTAGAAGAAGTTCAAGAAGAGGAAGTTGTGGAAACAGCTGAAGAAACAACTCCTGAGAAGTCTGAGTTGGACTTGGCGAATGAACGTGCAGATGAGTTCGAAAACAAATACCTTCGCGCTCATGCGGAAATGCAAAATATCCAACGCCGTGCTAATGAAGAGCGTCAAAACATGCAACGTTATCGTAGCCAGGACTTAGCAAAAGCGATTCTCCCTTCTTTGGATAACCTTGAGCGTGCACTCGCGGTTGAAGGATTGACAGACGATGTCAAAAAAGGATTGGAGATGGTGCAAGAAAGCTTGATTCACGCTTTGAAAGAAGAAGGAATCAAAGAAATCGCAGCTGACGGTAAATTTGACCATAACTACCATATGGCCATCCAAACTCTCCCAGCAGACGATGAACACCCGGCAGATACCATCGCCCAAGTTTTCCAAAAAGGCTACAAACTCTATGATCGCATCCTACGCCCAGCCATGGTAGTTGTTTACAACTAGGCAATTCTGACGGTAGCTAAAGCAACTCGTCAGAAAACGGCAATCGCTATGGCGTTTGCCTAGCCTCCTTATTAACTCGTCGTCGAAATAAAATCGATTTCGACTTCTCGTGTCGCAATTTACATAATAGAAAACTTGTCCGAAACGACAATAAACTATGAAGAAAGATAAGAGGCAAGCCGGAGGCTTGCAAGGAAGATATTTCCCGCCGTGGTAAAAGTTTCAGTAGCTTTTGCTACTGAAACAGGGGATTTTTGAGACAATAGGCTCAAAAATAAGTGATGAAATCCCGAAGGGAGTTGCTCACGTCCCCACCACTTAAGGGAAATATAAAAAAAGAAAATTAACTAACAAGGAGAAAAACACATGTCTAAAATTATCGGTATTGACTTAGGTACAACAAACTCAGCAGTAGCAGTTCTTGAAGGAACTGAAAGTAAAATCATCGCAAACCCAGAAGGAAACCGCACAACTCCATCTGTAGTCTCATTCAAAAACGGAGAAATCATTGTTGGTGACGCTGCGAAACGTCAAGCAGTTACAAACCCAGATACAGTTATCTCTATCAAATCTAAAATGGGAACTTCTGAAAAAGTTTCTGCTAATGGAAAAGAATATACTCCACAAGAAATCTCAGCTATGATTCTTCAATACTTGAAAGGATACGCTGAAGACTATCTTGGTGAAAAAGTAACCAAAGCAGTTATCACAGTTCCTGCTTACTTCAACGACGCTCAACGTCAAGCAACAAAAGACGCTGGTAAAATTGCTGGTCTTGAAGTAGAACGTATTGTCAACGAACCAACTGCAGCAGCCCTTGCTTACGGTTTGGACAAGACTGATAAAGAAGAAAAAATCTTGGTATTTGACCTTGGTGGTGGTACATTCGACGTTTCTATCCTTGAATTGGGTGACGGTGTCTTCGACGTATTGTCAACTGCAGGGGACAACAAACTTGGTGGTGATGACTTTGACCAAAAAATCATCGACCACTTGGTAGCAGAATTCAAAAAAGAAAACGGTATTGACTTGTCTACTGACAAGATGGCAATGCAACGTTTGAAAGATGCAGCTGAAAAAGCGAAGAAAGACCTTTCTGGTGTAACTTCAACTCAAATCAGCTTACCATTCATCACTGCAGGCGAGGCTGGACCTCTTCACTTGGAAATGACTTTGACTCGTGCGAAATTTGACGATTTGACTCGTGACCTTGTAGAACGCACAAAGGTTCCAGTTCGTCAAGCCCTTTCAGATGCAGGTTTGAGCTTGTCAGAAATCGACGAAGTTATCCTTGTTGGTGGTTCAACTCGTATCCCAGCCGTTGTTGAAGCTGTTAAGGCTGAAACTGGTAAAGAACCAAACAAATCAGTAAACCCTGATGAAGTTGTGGCTATGGGTGCTGCTATCCAAGGTGGTGTCATCACTGGTGACGTTAAAGACGTTGTCCTTCTTGACGTAACACCATTGTCACTTGGTATTGAAACAATGGGTGGAGTCTTCACAAAACTCATTGACCGCAACACAACAATTCCAACATCTAAATCACAAGTCTTCTCAACTGCAGCAGACAACCAACCAGCCGTTGATATCCACGTTCTTCAAGGTGAACGCCCAATGGCAGCAGATAACAAGACTCTTGGACGTTTCCAATTGACCGATATCCCAGCTGCACCTCGTGGAATTCCTCAAATCGAAGTAACATTTGACATCGACAAGAACGGTATCGTGTCTGTTAAAGCTAAAGACCTTGGAACTCAAAAAGAACAAACTATTGTGATCCAATCTAACTCAGGTTTGACTGACGAAGAAATTGACCGCATGATGAAAGATGCAGAAGCTAACGCTGAAGCAGATAAGAAACGTAAAGAAGAAGTTGACCTTCGTAACGAAGTAGACCAAGCGATCTTTGCGACTGAAAAGACAATCAAGGAAACTGAAGGCAAAGGATTCGACGCAGAACGTGACGCTGCCCAATCTGCCCTTGATGACCTTAAAAAAGCTCAAGAAGACAACAACTTGGACGATATGAAAGCAAAACTTGAAGCATTGAACGAAAAAGCTCAAGGACTTGCTGTTAAACTCTACGAACAAGCAGCAGCAGCGCAACAAGCTCAAGCAGGAGCAGAAGGCACACAAGCAACAGGAAACGCAGGCGATGACGTCGTAGACGGAGAGTTTACTGAAAAGTAAGATGAGTGTATTGGCTGAAGAATATCTAAAAAATACACGAAAAGTTTATAATGATTTCTGTAATAAAGCTGATAGTTATGAGTCTGCAAAAGATTTTATAGATAATATTCCAGCAGTATATTTGGCTAGGTATAAAGCAATTATTTTAGCTGAGCATGAAAGTTGTGTTAAAAATGATGAGGCGGTAAGGAATTTTGTTACTTCAGTATTGTTGTCAGCGCTAGTATCAGCACTAGTATCAGCAACCATACAAAAACCAGAATTTATAATATCGTTTATAATGGGCATGATTTGGGTTGTCGGTGTATTCCTTCTAATCTATTGGAATTTTATAGCAAATACTAAGAAGAGACAAAAATATATAAATATTTCTGTACTTATAGGATATTTAAAATCAAAATAAAGTTAATTTACTTATTTGCAGAGGTTGCAACCCAGCCTCTGTTTTTCGATAAAAAGGGACGGAATATCATTTGTTTGGGTTTTGTCTCATCAATATGAAAGAAAGGAACAAATGTGTTCAGGGAATTGAACACGGGTTCCCAAATTTCTTACTTAATATAACAGAAAGGAATTGAACCCGACCTAAATTCTCGGAAAAAAGATAAATCTGTCTAGGAGCATCGCTCCAGCGTCAGATTTCCTATTTTTCAGTCGAATTTTACGGTCTTGGTATCTTGTATGAACAATACTGAATTTTATGATCGTCTGGGGGTGTCAAAAAACGCTTCGGCAGACGAGATCAAAAAGGCTTATCGTAAGCTTTCGAAAAAATATCACCCAGATATCAATAAGGAGCCTGGTGCTGAGGAAAAGTACAAGGAAGTTCAAGAAGCCTATGAGACTTTGAGTGACGACCAAAAACGGGCTGCCTATGACCAATATGGTGCTGCAGGCGCCAATGGTGGATTTGGAGGCTTCGGTGGTGGAGCTGGCGGTTTCAATGGGGCAGGTGGCTTCGGTGGTTTTGAGGACATTTTCTCAAGTTTCTTCGGCGGAGGCGGTGCTTCACGCAATCCAAATGCTCCTCGCCAAGGGGATGACCTCCAGTATCGTGTGAACTTGACCTTTGAAGAAGCTATTTTTGGAGCTGAAAAAGAAGTTAAATACAACCGTGAAGCAAGCTGTCGTACATGTAATGGCTCAGGTGCTAAGCCAGGAACCAGTCCAGTCACTTGTGGACGCTGTCATGGTGCTGGTGTCATTAACGTCGATACGCAGACTCCGCTTGGTATGATGCGTCGTCAAGTAACCTGTGATGTCTGTCATGGTCGCGGAAAAGAAATCAAAGATCCATGTACAACATGTCACGGAACAGGGCATGAAAAACAAGATCATAGCGTACATGTCAAAATTCCTGCTGGTGTGGAAACTGGTCAACAAATTCGCCTAGCTGGTCAAGGTGAAGCTGGATTTAACGGTGGACCTTATGGTGACTTGTACGTGGTTGTTTCTGTGGAAGCCAGCGATAAGTTTGAACGTGAAGGAACTACTATCTTCTACAATCTCAACCTCAACTTTGTCCAAGCAGCTCTTGGTGACACAGTAGATATTCCAACTGTTCACGGTGATGTTGAATTGGTTGTCCCAGAGGGAACTCAGACTGGTAAGAAATTCCGCCTACGTGGCAAAGGAGCTCCGAGTCTTCGTGGTGGTGCAGTTGGTGACCAATATGTTACCGTTAATGTCGTAACACCAACAGGCTTGAACGATCGTCAAAAAGCAGCCTTGAAAGAATTTGCAGCTGCTGGTGATTTAAAAGTCAATCCAAAGAAAAAGGGCTTCTTTGACCATATTAAAGATGCCTTTGAAGGAGAATAATACTCTTCGAAAATCAAATTCAAACCACGTCAGCGTTGCCTTGCCGTACTCAAGTACAGCCTGCGGCTAGCTTCCTAGTTTGCTCTTTGATTTTCATTGAGTATAAACAAAAAGAGCCGAGTGGCTCTTTTTGTTTATAGATTTTTTAAGACTTTCCTTAAGTAATGACGGACGGTAGCGATCTTCTTCGAAGTTCCATACCTAAACTTTGAGCCTAGGTCTCAAAGTTTCCGGACGAGTCTGAGACAAAAAGATTTTGATTTCAGGAATTCTTTATTATAAATTTTAAAAATCGATAGATTAGATAAAAAAGCGAACAAGACAGAATTCTGAGTGTCAGATAACTCGTTTTGTTCGCTTTTTATATTGAAGATTAGACTTTTATCCCAGACTCGTTTTCAGTACGGCGGAAAATCTTCGATTTAGTTGTGAAATGGTGAATGATACTCTTTAAAAATCTCCTCAAACCACGTCAGCGTCGGCTTGTCTACAACCTCAAAACTGTGTTTTGAGCTGACTTTGTCAGTTTTATTCACAACCTCAAAACGGTGTTTTGAGCAGCCTGCGCCTAGCTTTCTAGTTTGCTCTTTGATTTTTATTGAGTATGAGTTGCCTAAATTATGATGTATAGTTGATGGGATATAACTTGTTTACGTTTTAAAAAAGAGCCGACTGGCTCTTTTTACTTATCTTCGATTTCCTGTGTTTCTTTAATCACAGCTAGTCTAGTCTGGATATCCTTTTCCAAGACCTTAAACTTGTAAGTCAGGTCTTCTTGATATTCCTTGATGAGTTCTTTTTGCTGGTCAATGATTTGTAGGCTGTTTTGGATAATATCCACATCGTCCTTGATAGCTTGAACGCGGTCAGTGGTATTCAAGACTTCATCTGTGATGGTTTGGCGATTTTTTGTGAGCAGATAACTTCCAGCTGCAGCTCCTGCAAATAGCAATAGATTGGATAATTTCATGGCAACTCCTTAGGCATTTTTGATGGTTTCAGCGACTTGAGCGAGTTTGTCAAAGTCTGGTTCGTGGGCGATAAAATCAATCTTAAGGTCATCGTCCGCACTGTAGCGAGGTACGAGGTGAACATGGGTATGAAAGACGGTTTGACCTGCGACTTCTTCACAGTTAGCAATGATATTCATACCAGTAGCCTTGGTAGCTTTCATGACTTTTTGAGCTACTTTTGGTACTTGGGCAAAGAGTTGGCTGGCGCTAGTAGCATCCATTTCTAAAAGATTACGATAGTGTTCTTTTGGCACGACCAAGGTGTGTCCTGGTGTCACTTGAGAGATATCAAGAAAGGCAAGAACCTGCTCATCTTCATATACTTTTGAAGCAGGAATTTCCCCTGCGATGATTTTACAAAAAATGCAATCTGACATAAAATCTACCTCTACTGTACTGAATTTTGATATAATATAGCTACATTATACCAGATTTGGAGAAAATATGTTAGAAATTAAAAACCTGACAGGTGGCTATGTTCATGTCCCTGTTTTGAAAGATGTGTCTTTTACTGTTGAAAGTGGGCAGTTGGTCGGTTTGATTGGTCTCAATGGTGCTGGAAAATCGACGACCATCAATGAAATTATCGGTCTGTTGACACCTTATAGTGGCTCCATCAATATCAATGGCCTGACCCTGCAAGAAGATGCGACAAGTTACCGCAAGCAAATTGGCTACATTCCTGAGACACCTAGCTTGTATGAGGAATTGACCCTCAGAGAGCATATCGAAACGGTTGCCATGGCTTATGGTATTGAGCAAGATCTTGCTTTTGATCGAGTAGAACCTTTGTTAAAAATGTTCCGTCTGGACCAGAAATTAGACTGGTTCCCTGTTCATTTTTCAAAAGGGATGAAGCAGAAGGTCATGATTATCTGTGCTTTTGTGGTGGATCCAAGTCTTTTCATCGTGGATGAGCCTTTCCTTGGTCTTGACCCGTTGGCTATTGCGGACTTGATTCAGCTTTTGGAAGTGGAAAAGCAAAAAGGCAAGTCTATTCTCATGAGTACCCACGTGCTGGATTCAGCGGAAAAGATGTGTGATGCTTTTGTCATTCTTCACAAAGGGGAAGTGCGTGCTAAGGGAAATCTCCTGCAACTGCGCGAAGCCTTTAACATGCCTGAGGCTAGTTTGAATGATATTTACTTGGCTCTGACCAAAGAGGAGGACCTATGAAAGACTTGTTTTTAAAGAGAAAGCAGGCTTTTCGTAAGGAGTGTCTTGGTTATCTACGTTATGTTCTCAATGACCACTTTGTCTTGTTCCTGCTTGTCCTGCTGGGCTTTCTAGCCTACCAGTACAGTCAACTCTTGCAAGATTTTCCTGAAAATCATTGGCCCATCCTTTTGTTTGTAGGAATTACCTCTGTTTTACTGTTGCTTTGGGGTGGAATTGCCACCTATATGGAGGCTCCAGACAAGCTCTTTCTCTTAGTTGGAGAAGAGGAAATCAAGCTCCATCTCAAGCGTCAAACTGGCATTTCCCTAGTCTTTTGGCTCTTTGTACAGACCCTTTTCTTGCTTTTATTTGCGCCCTTATTTTTAGCCATGGGTTATGGCTTGCCTGTCTTCCTAATCTATGTGCTTTTGTTTGGGTTAGGTAAATATTTCCTCTTTCGTCAAAAGGCCAGCAAATTTTTCACTGAAACTGGACTGAACTGGGACTATGTCATTTCCCAAGAAAGCAAGCGCAAACAAGTCTTGCTTCGTTTCTTTGCCCTCTTTACGCAGGTAAAGGGAATTTCAAACAGCGTCAAGCGTCGTGCCTATCTGGACTTTATCCTAAAGGTTGTTCAGAAGGTGCCTGGGAAGATTTGGCAAAATCTCTATCTTCGTTCTTATTTGCGAAATGGAGATCTCTTTGCGCTCAGTCTCCGTCTGCTCCTACTTTCCTTGCTGGCGCAGGTCTTTATCGAGCAAGCTTGGATTGCGACAGCAGTGGTAGTTCTCTTTAACTACCTCTTGCTCTTCCAGTTGCTGGCCCTCTATCATGCCTTTGACTACCAGTATTTGACTCAACTCTTTCCACTGGACAAGGGGCAAAAGGAAAAAGGCTTGCAGGCGGTAGTCCGAGGATTGACCAGTTTTGTTTTACTTGTGGAATTAGTTGTCGGGTTGATTACCTTCCAAGAAAAACTAGCCCTTCTAGCCTTGCTGGGTGCAGGTTTGGTTTTACAAGTCTTGTATTTGCCTTATCAGGTAAAACGTCAGATGCAGGACTAACATTGCCTATATGACACTAAAAAAGAAGTTGAGTTCAGTTTGCCTCAACTTCTTTTATTTTCTACAAGATAATGGTTGGCTCGTAGAGGCTCAACTTGGTCTTGACTTGGTCAAAGTGGAAGCGGTCATAGGCCCGCCAAGCGGCACGAGTAGGAGCATCTGGATCGAGAGCGCTGAGTCCCATGAGAAGACTGGAAGTCTGGTAAAATTTTTCCAGTTCAATCAAGACTCGATTATCCACTGTCTCAGCCTTTGCTAGAAAGCCAAGAATAGAGTTTAATTGCTCCTGAAAGCGGACGTCGTCAGCGGTTGCCTGTCTGCATGCTTGGTAGGCTTTGTTTAAGTCAGTTATCAGTGCCTGAGCAGTTTTAATTGGGTCTGTCATTTACGTGACCTCCTATATAATTTATGTTTTAAGGTAAGGGATTGTGTAAATCTCCTAGTGAGGCACCTATATTATTAGCAACATTGCCAACTATGTTGCCCCAATCAATGATACATTTACCATTATCAAGATTAGCTTTATTATATGAATATCCATTTCTACATAGTACATTATCGCTAATCATATGAAACGGAGAATACCATCCATATGGCATACTACCGCCATTTATATGAGAAAGTTCGATTGATGTTAATTGTTTTGTTTTATTTGACTTGGCCATAATTTTCTCCTTGTTATATTTACGTCAATTGCAATAGAGTATATTTATAGGGTGTTAATCATGGTGGATGTGAATAAATCATATGCACCCCTCCTTTTTTGATGATTTTTAAAGTTGTTGCAAACATAGTCTTTCTATAATCATAGTCTATCACTTTTATCTCCTTTTTCACCATCAAATCTTTAATTGTCCTTGAAATTTCCTGAATGGTACTGTTAAGATTTTATGATAAAATAGTTGTAAGCTCATCATGATGTTGTAGAAAAATAGTCCTTTTAGGAGTTTTCAAAGACTGTTTAGGATTGGGTGCGCTTGTGTGAGAACTTTTCTGTTATTCTTTTCTTAGGAGGAGAATCCAATGAAACATATGATTATTCAGACACAGAAAACAGTTTATAAAGTAAACATCGACGATGTCTACTATATCCAAACACATCCAACTAAAGCCCATACTGTACAGATTGTTACAGAAGAAGCTAGTTTTAATATGGTTCAAAATTTAAGTGATCTTGAGAACCAATATGGGAAAACCTTGATGAGATGTCATCGAAATTGTTTGGTCAATCTTGATAAAGTGAAATCGATTGATTTTCAAGAAAGAATCCTTTTTCTCGGAGAAGAAGGTCAATACGCTGTCAAGTATGCCAGACGTCGCTATAGAGAAATTCGTCAAAAATGGTTGAAAGAAGGAGAGTAGGAAGATGAGAATATTTGTTTTGGAAGATGATTTTTCCCAACAGACTAGGATTGAAACGACGATTGAGAAACTTTTGAAAGAACATCATATCATTCCCAGCTCTTTTGAGGTCTTTGGTAAGCCAGACCAGCTACTGGCAGAGGTGCATGAGAAGGGCGCACATCAGCTATTCTTTTTGGATATTGAGATTCGAAACGAGGAGATGAAGGGGCTAGAAGTGGCTAGAAAGATTCGAGATCGGGATCCATATGCCCTGATCGTCTTTGTGACGACTCACTCGGAGTTTATGCCCCTGTCCTTTCGCTACCAAGTGTCTGCTTTGGACTATATTGATAAGGCCCTTTCGGCAGAGAAGTTTGAATCTCGTATCGAGACAGCCCTCCTCTATGCCAATGGTCAAGACAGTAAAAGTCTGGCGGAAGATTGCTTTTATTTTAAATCAAAATTTGCTCAATTCCAGTATCCTTTTAAAGAGGTTTACTATCTCGAAACGTCCCCAAAATCTCATCATGTTATTCTCTATACCGAGACGGACAGACTGGAATTTACAGCGAGTTTAGAGGAGATTCTCAAGCAGGAGCCTCGTCTCCTGCAGTGCCATCGCTCTTTTCTTATCAATCCAGCAAATGTGGTGCATTTAGATAAGAAAGAAAAACTGCTTTTCTTTCCCAATGGTGGAAGCTGTCTAATCGCGCGTTATAAGGTCAGGAAAGTGTCTGAAGCTATCAATAACTTACACTGATTAAGGAGAAATTATGGCTGTTGCTTGGATATTGTTGTATGCGCTTGTTATTAATGGACTAGAAATTGTCATTTTCTTTAAGGTAGATGGAATTGGTCTCACTTTTGAGAGGATTTTCAAAGCTTTTCTTCTGAAATTTCTTCTAGGAGCCATTTTTGCGACTTTTCAATTTTTGGATGTAAGTGAATATTTGTCCTATTTTATAGAACCTTTGTTCGGTATAGGTCTATCTTTCTTATTGTTAAGAGGGCTTCCTAAAAAAATCCTTATTTTTTATGGTCTCTTCCCAATGATATTAGTAGAGCTCTTTTACAGAGGTGTTTCCTATTTTGTGCTTCCATTTTTGGGGCAAGGAATTGTAGATGGGGATGGCAATCCTATCTTTGTATTGATTATGATATTCGTTTGCTTCATAGTTTTAGTCTTTTTGAAATGGTTAGACTATGATTTCACTAGATTGAGAAGGGAGTTTCTAGATACAGGTTTTCAAAAGTCTCTTACTAAGATTAACTGGGCAATGGGGGCTTATTATCTAGTGATGCAAAGTCTATCTTACCTTGAATATGAACAAGGTATTCAATCAACGACTGTTCGCCATCTCATCCTAGTGTTTTACCTCCTCTTTTTTATGGGAATTGTCAAGAAGCTAGATACATATTTGAAGGAAAAACTTCAGGAAAAACTGAACCAAGAGCAGGCCTTGCGCTACAGAGATATGGAACGCTATAGTCGGCATATAGAGGAACTTTACAAGGAAGTACGGAGTTTTCGTCATGACTACACCAACCTCTTGACCAGTTTACGTCTGGGTATTGAAGAGGAGGATATGGAGCAGATAAAAGAGGTCTACGACTCGGTCTTAAAGGATTCTAGTCAGAAATTGCAGGACAATAAATATGATATGGGCCGATTGGTGAATATTCGTGATAAAGGCCTCAAAAGTCTTCTAGCAGGAAAATTTATAAAAGCTAGAGAAAAGGATATTGTCTTTAATGTCGAAGTTCCTGAGGAGATTCAGGTCGAGGGGATGAGACTACTTGATTTTCTAACCATTGTGTCTATCCTTTGTGACAATGCTATTGAAGCCAGTGTAGAGGTTGGTCAACCTCACGTTTCAATCGCCTTTTTAAAAAATGGAGCACAGGAGACCTTCATCATCGAAAATTCCATCAAAGAAGAGAGAATAGATATTTCTGAAATCTTCTCCTTTGGAGCAAGCTCTAAAGGAGAGGAGAGAGGAGTTGGTCTCTATACCGTTATGAAGCTTGTGGAAAGCCATCCCAATACCAGTCTAAATACCACCTGCCAAAATCAAGTATTTCGTCAGGTGTTTACTATAATACATACAGAATGATAAAAAATAAGACCGAGAGTGCTTGTTTCTCGGTCTTATTTTTATAGCTGAATAGGTAGTTCAAGTGCTTTTGTGATTTTAAATTTACCTAAAATTGTTTCATGTAAGAGTTCTTCCCACCATCCTCCACCTGTAATCTGGTTGAGTTCAGTAGTTGTTAGTTTTTGAAATGAAGTTAGGTTTTGTTTCTTATCCATGTTATGATTCTCCTTTTTGATAAGATAATAAATAGTTATAGAGTGTTATCTGAAAATTAATCAGAATGGGTTAAAATTTTATCTTTGAAATAATCAAAATATGTTTTCTTTGCAGTTACACTAGTGACGCGACCTTGTAAGCCATATTGGATAAGTTTACTATCCTCATTAGATAGTTTTGCAAGAGCGGTTAATTTAAAGAGATTACCTTGCTCTGTTCTGGTAGGAGTTTGGTCAATTGTCTGAAGTTGGCCGATGATGGTAATGCCGTGATTTCCAATCTTCTCCAGTTTTAATCTTACAGTTTGTCCTTTATCTAGTAGAGGTAGATAGTCAGAAGATACGTAGTAAGTGATTAGTACTTCTCTTGTATCTGTGATGACAGGGAATATTTGAGCAATTTCTGTACCAGTTGGAATTCTATTTTTACCTTCAAATTCGCTGTTCAGATGAACGATACCTTTATTTGGGGCGGTTAAGGTATTGTTTTCTAAGCGCTGTGTCGCTTGATCTAGCTGTACTTTTAATTCTGTTAATTGGTTCTCCACGGTTAGTTGTTGCTGAGAAGCTGTCTGTAAAAACTGAGTGCGGAGTACTTCAATTTTGGTTGCTAAACTATTATCATAAGTTGCTACACTTCCGATACCAGCTTGCTGAATTTTGAGGCTTGCGATAGATGATTCAAGACCTGCAATACTTTGATTAATTTGAGATAAAAATGGCTCCTCTGCAGTTCCTTGTGTTTGTCCTTGTGAGGCTACAAGATAACGATTCAAAATTGACTGGTGCGGATTGCCAGTTGGTAAGCGAGCCCTTTTATTTATGATAGTATCTCTCAATTCTCGATATTCTCCAATTTGTTGTTGAACTTTTGTAATTTCTTGTTCGATGGCTGATGAACTGCTATTGGCAAGATTAGCTTGATTTGAAACCTCAGTGTTAGTCTTTGTGATACCCAGTTCAATATCATGAGCTTGTTTAGTAAAATTCCTAAAGGTATTATGGTAGCCAAATTCATCCTCGCCAGAAAAAAGATCAGTCGCTTTTTCTAAGCTTTGTTTCAAAATTCCAAGTCCTTCTTTTTGCTTCTCAAGTCTTTGTAATTGAGTTTCTAAGGCAGTTTTCTGACTTTCTTCCATTGTTTCAGAGTATTTGATGAGTAAGTCACCTTTTTCAACTACTTGATTTGCCACTAAATGATTAGCAAGGATAGGATTATCACTGGTTGACTGAATAGATGCAATGACACTTGTAGGAGCGATTTCTCCTTGGGAAGTAACAGTAATTTCTTTTGTGGCAACAAGGGAGAAAATCAAGATGAAAGTAAGTAGTAATGAAAGAGGTATAATTAACACTGTCGCATAGTTATGGTAACGTCTCTGATAAAACTCGACGCTTCTAAAAAGATTAGGATTCATGACATTCTCCTTATTTATTGAACAGATGATGGTAGAAGCCTTGCGCCTGCATTAACTCTTGGTGACTACCAACTTCAATGATTTTCCCCTGGTCAAGAACAATGACACGGTTAGTTCGTTCGGCTATACTGAGACGATGGGCTACAAAGAGAATGGTTTTATCAGTTAGGGACATAAGATTATCTATAACTTTTTTCTCAGTCAAGACATCAAGACCGCTAGTGGCTTCGTCTAGTATTAAAACAGGAGCTTTAGTTAAAAGAGCACGAGCGAGGGCTATTCGTTGCTTTTGTCCTCCTGATAGACCAGCTCCATCAGAGAGCTGAGTTTGATAGCCCATAGGCATTCTTTCAATGTCTTGACGGATTTCAGCTAATTCACAAGCTCTTAGAATATCTTCTTGGCTAATCATATGATTACCGCCCAAGGTTAAATTTTCCAAGATAGAGCCATTAAAGATATAGGCTTGTTGGGGTAGGTAATTGATATGACGGCGCAAGACTTTTTTATCAATGTTTTTAATATCCTGATGATTGATGGAAATATGTCCTTTGTAGGGTTCAAAGAAATTGACAATCATTTTGGCTAAAGTTGTTTTACCAGAACCACTAACTCCAACTAGGCTAACCTTATCTCCTTGTTTAATCGTGAGATTAATATCTGTTAAGGTATCTCGTCCAAAACCATACTTATAAGAAAGGTCATCAAATTCAATATCGCCCATCAAAAAATGTGAATGAACAGGGTTTTCTTGAACTTGAAATTCAGATTCGACTAGATAGACTTCGTTCAAACGGTTATTAGCGACCTTCGCAGATTGGAGTTTGGTTTGGAGGTTGATAATATTTTCCATAGGAGTTGTAAAGTAAGAAAGAAGTGTGTTAAAGGTAATCAACTGACCGATAGAAATTTTACTCGACATGACTAATTGAGCGCCAAACCATAGGATAAGGATATTCAGAACTAATTTTGTTCCCTGCTTTAAACTCGTTTGTAAAATAGAATACTTACTGAGCTTAAAGGATTTTTCCAAATAATCTACAAATTCGCTGTCTATATTTTGATAGCGATTTTCTTCACTCGTGAGCGACTTTATAGTTTCAATCCCGTTGATATCTTCGATAATGGCAGAGCTAACCATAGAATTACTTTGCATGACATCATGGTTCATTTTTTCGAAAGGCTTCATAAAAGAAAAGATGATGAACATGTATATAGGAATGGAAATAAGAGAAAGAAGGAAGAGATTAGGGTTTTGTGCCAGTAAGACTCCCCCTACAAGAATCAGAATAGAAACATCCAGAAAAAGAGAGAGAATGGTAGAAGCCAAGGCATCTATAATAGAGTTGGCATCTGTGAACCGTGAAATGATTTCTCCTGTACGACGTGTCGCAAAGAAAGACATAGGAAGTTCAAAAATATGGCGAATATAGGATAAAATCACATCAATGCTTAATCTCTGGCTCAGAACGGTTAGGAGATAATCTCTGGAGAAGCTCATGACTTGTTGGAGGATATAGGTTACAACCAGACCGACTGAGATGATTCCTAAAGTTGATTTCATCTGATTTGGGATGTATTCATCTAAGATTCCTTGGAGATAATAAGAACCACCTATATTGATAATCGTGACCAATAAACTTGAGAGAACGATGTAAGCAATGAGAGATTTTTGTTTGAAAATCAGAGGAAGGAAGCTTAGTAGACCATTTTTTTTATCTTTATGGGGTTGATAGCTGGGTTTGGGAGCTAGAAAAATAGCTACTCGAGTCCATTCAGAGAAAAAGCGTTCTTTTGACATTTTAGTGATTTTTACAGAAGGGTCAGGATCACCAATAATCAGATAGTCTTTCTTTGTTTGATAGACAACATAGTAATGTTGGAGTTTTCCTTCTTTGTTAACGTGAACGATAAATGGATAGGGGACATCACTCATGTCAAAGAGAGTTTTATCTGCTTGAACAGGTCTTGTTTCAAAGCCCATTTCATCAGCGGCTTTTACAATGCCAAGAGCAGTCGTTCCTTCTTTATTGGTCTTTGCAAGTTCTCTCAAGTGAGCTAGAGAAAAATCTGAACCATAGAATTTAGCAATCGAGGCTAAGGCAGCAACACCGCAGTCTCTAGCATCTATTTGAGGAACAAATGTACGTTTATAAGAAGTCATTGGCAATTCCTTTCATATAGTAGATAGGTATATTATGCCATAAAAATAAGTTCATATTTTATGAAATCTTGAATAGTCATTGAAAGTTCCTGAATGGTAAAAAAAGTGATTAGAAATTATCTTTTTAAAAAAATTTAGAGGTAGTTTTAAATAAAAAAGCTAATTTAAGACGTTTCGATGACAATTCAAGATTTGGATGAAAAATTTTAAAAAACAATGATATACTAAACTTGTCAAAGTTGCAACAAGACAAAAATTAAAAATAAAAAAGGAGTATTTGTCATGGATACAAAAATGATGTCACAATTTTCTGTTATGGATAATGAAATGCTTGCTTGCGTTGAAGGTGGAGATATTGATTGGGGAAGAACAATTGCTTGTGGAGCAGGGATTGCGTATGGCGCAATTGATGGGTATGCAACAACTTATGGTTCGACATTTCTATTGGGACCATATGCTATAGGAACAGGAGCAATTGGTGCTGTACTAGGTGGGATTGGTGGTGCACTTACCTGTTAGCATAGGAAAGGAGATAGTAATGAACACAATATTTGCAACAAAACGCAATGCATTCTTAGTAAGATTGTTGTTTGGTCAGATACCTTTGGTTGTTTCTACTTATCTATTTCTATCTCGTCAGTTTTTAAATTTTTCCGTAGTTTTCCAATTTCTTTTAGTGGTTATTAACTTGGCTTCTATTTTGGTTACTGTTTATCTCACTAGGGAAATGAGGATAAGAGAGTTTGAAGATGATGATTTGGTTAGTCCTAGAACCAATCAACTTATGTTCATCGGCTTGACAGGCTTTATGTCTATTATTTGTTTGTATAGAGGTATCACAGCAGGAGAATCCTACCAACAACTAATCGCTTATATTGGCGCTGTTCTCTGCTTAATCATCATGCTTCTGCTCATTTGGGGCTTGAAGTATTATAAAAAGTAGAGCTTAATGAAGTATAAAAGAAAAGGGTAAGTGTTTTCGCAATACTTACCCTTTTATAATGAAGTTTTTGCAATTCAAGATGTTTCGATGACAATTCAAGATTTGGATGAAAAATTTTAAAAAACAATGATATACTAAACTTGTCAAAGTTGTAACAGGACAAAAATTAAAAATAAAAAGGAGTATTTGTCATGAATACAAAAATGATGGAACAATTTGAGATTATGGATACTGATATGCTTACTTGCGTTGAAGGTGGCGGATGCAATTGGGGAGATTTTGCCAAAGCAGGTGTTGGAGGAGGAGTAGCACGAGGTCTTCGGCTAGGAATTAAAACAAGAACATGGCAAGGTGCAGCAGCTGGTGCTGCAGGAGGAGCTATACTTGGAGGTGTAGCTTATGCAGCCACATGTTGGTGGTAATTATGGATTTTAAAAGTTTTATTATTGGTTTAGTAGTTGGTATGTTAGGCCCCTATATGGATGATTTAATTAGAAAAATATTTTCAAAATCTCCCAAAAAGAATAAGGATAGTACTTTCTAAAGAATCAATTTCTCCCCTGTATTTGCTAGATTAATTTACAGGGGAGTTTCTTTAATATTATTTCGTCTGTCAAAGTGATATGGGATAGCAGGGTGAAAAGTTTACCAACAAGTCGGTATCAAGACAATATAAAGAGGAAAGTATGTTTTTCATGCTTGCTTTTTTTAATTTTTTTACAATTCAAGATGTTTCGATGACAATTCAAGATTTGGATGAAAAACTTTAACAAATAGTGCTATACTGAAATTGTCAAAGTTGCAACAGGACAAAAATTAAAAATAAAAAAGGAGTATTTGTCATGAATACAAAAATGATGGAACAATTTGAGATTATGGATACTGATGTGCTTGCTTGTATTGAAGGTGGCGGTTGGATAAAATGTGGACTCGGTGTAGTTGGAGGTGCATTGACTAGAGGAGTTGCTGGTGGTGCTGTGGGCACTGTAACGCTACCTATCATTGGTACTGTATCTGGAGCGGCTGCTGGTTTTTGGGGTGGAGGTGCAACGGGTGCTGCTACCTTCTGTTAAAAATCGCTCTTCGTTGATAAGATGGACTGACTTGGAATGGAGTGAATAATTATGGATAAGAAAAAAATAGTTTCGACTATAGTATTGTTAGTATTTCTTATAGTGTCAGTGGCTAATTTTTTTAGAGACTTAAACCCATTACTGTTCATTTTAAATATTATTGGCCTGTCTTGCTTTTCAGTGCTAACATACATTAACATAAAAGAAATGCTCTTAAATATACGTAAATGATGATTTGGTTAGTCCTAGAACCAATCAACTCATGTTCGTCGGCTTGACAGGTTTTATGTCTATTATTTGTTTGTATAGAAGTATCACAGCAGGAAAATTCTACCAACAAATAATCGCCTATATTGGTGATATTCTCTGCTTGATTGTCATGTTTTTACTCATTTGGGGCTTGAAGTATTATAAAAAGTAGAGCTTAATGAAGTATAAAAGAAAAGGGTAAGTGTTTTCGCAATACTTACTCTTTTATAATGAAGTTTTTGCAATTCAAGATGTTTCGATGACCATTTAAGATTTAGATGAATTTGTAATCTTAAATAAGGTAAGATAAAGATAACAAATGTAAAGGAGTATTCTTATGAAGAAACAAAATATAAAATCGCTATTACTTGTACCACTTGTATTTGCATCTATTACTACGGGTGTTGTATATGCAGAAGAACATCCTACTACTTCATCTATCCAGGCGAATGATAGTTCTGTTGTGGCACCAGATTTGCCATCGGCTAAGGAAAAGGTGGAGCATAAACCTTCTGTTGTAACTCCAGAAGAATATGAGAACAATGTTACGGACTTTAAAAAGATAGATATTGAAGCTGTTCGTCAATCTTTTACAGAGGATCAATTGGAACATACTATTTATTTTGGTAGAAAAACTTGCTCTCATTGTCGTCAATTTTCTCCTGAATTGAAAGAATTTAATAACTTGATTGAAAAGAAGTTAGAGTATTATGATTTGGATGGTAAGGATTTTGATGAGGAAGCGAGAGAGTTTCTATTTAAAAAAGTCGGTATTCCAGGAACACCAACAATTTTGTATTTAAGAAATGGACATCCGACATCTGGATGGGTTGGTGGCGGAGCAACTGCACAACAGGTGTATGATTATATGTACTCGAGAAACTCACCTAAGCAAACGGAGACAGTGAAATCTTCTGAGGAAACAGTAACTGAAAGTGTCCGTGATGAGAATACTAGAAGTGACAGCATGAATATTAGTGATAAAGTTGTAAGTGACAGCAAAGGTATGAGTGATGAAAAAAGAACTGAAATGAAAATATCCAATGTTAATCCCAATTCTAATAGTGAAAATAGTGGGAAAGTGAAGAGTACAAACTCAACTTCTGAAGCTAAAACTACTCAATCTGACAATTTAGCAATGTTAGAGAATAAGAATCAATTGGAAACTCCTAAACCTATTTTTGATGTTGCTCAAGAAAATAAAACTCCTTCAACTGATGTTAAGGGGACTGATTATGTAAGCAAATCTATTACTTCGAATGAAAAATTATTACCGAAAACAGGAGAGGAAGAAAGTTACCAACTGCTTCGGCTGGCTGTCGCGTTTTTTATGACTTCTGTAATGATTAAAGTGAAACAAAAAATTCATAAATAAAAATAGATGGTAAACAGGTGCAATGATACTATTTGTTTGTAATAATATATGGCTAGAATTTGCCTGTAGATAAGAATGAGAAGATAGGTGTATTTATTTTATATATAAAAGATTATAATTGTATATGAAATGAATGGTAAAAGGTAAAGTATTTCTGAAATGCTTTCTTTTTCGACTATTTTAACGCCTCAAGATGTTTTGATGACTATTTATGATTTGGATGGAAAATTTCAAAAAATAGTAGTATACTAACATTGTTAAGGTTGCAACAGGACAAAAATTAAACATAAAAAAGGAGATATTCGTCATGGATACAAAAATGATGTCACAATTTGCAGTTATGGATAATGAAATGCTTGCTCGTATAGAGGGTGGGGATGTATCTGATATTTATAGAGGGTACGCTAATCAGGTAAGTCCATTCGGTTCTTACCCTCCTATATTAAAAAATTCAGGTCCTTTTCCAGTAAGTGGTTACTGCCCGCGCGGTTATCATGACCGTGGTTATATAGGAGCGGGTTTTCATTTATGTGGAATATAGGCTGAAATACAAGAAATGAGGAAGAATTTCTATGAAAAAGTATCAACTTCTATTCAAAATAAGTGCAGTCTTCTCTTACTTATTTTTCGTATTTGGTCTTTCTCAGCTGACGCTTATCGTCCAAAATTATTGGCAATTTTCTTCCCAGATTGGCAATTTCGTCTGGATTCAAAATATCTTGAGTTTACTATTTAGCGGAGTCATGATTTGGATTCTGGTTAAGACAGGTCATGGTTATCTCTTTCACATTCCAAGAAAAAAATGGCTTTGGTATTCGATTTTGACAGTATTAGTGCTAGTGCTCCAGATCTCTTTTAACGTTCAGATAGCTAAACATGTTCAGTCAACTGCTGAAGGTTGGGCCGTATTGATCGGTTATAGTGGGACCAACTTTGCTGAGCTAGGTATCTATGTAACCCTGTTTTTCCTGACTCCACTAATGGAAGAGTTGATTTATAGGGGATTACTTCAACACGCCTTCTTTAAGCATTCGCGATTTGGCCTTGATTTGCTTCTTCCTTCCATTTTGTTTGCTCTTCCTCATTTTTCAAACTTACCTAGTCTGTTAGATATTTTCGTCTTTGCGACATTTGGCATCATCTTTGCCGGTTTGACCCGCTATACCAAGAGTATTTATCCATCCTATGCGGTGCATGTGATCAATAA
Source organism: Streptococcus sp. 2741 (assembly GCF_013276315.1). NCBI lineage: Bacteria > Bacillati > Bacillota > Bacilli > Lactobacillales > Streptococcaceae > Streptococcus > Streptococcus sp. 2741. The sequence goes on from NZ_VMKU01000003.1 coordinate 26,821, forward strand.
TATTGTAGCGACCTTCCCGTTTTTGCTGACTTTTCTACATAGGGTCTTGGGGTAAAAAAAGCAAAAGGCTTGCTTTTCAGCCATAGAGGAGGTTATCATGTATAAACGCTTATTTTTCCTAGATTCCAAAACCTTAGACTGGTTGACACCCTATATTCTAGTCTTGGCTTCTGACACCATTGCCTTTAATGTTTTTGTGCTAACCTTTGTATCTGCGGTGGTCTTTAATTTCCTAAACCCCATGCTATCTTTAATGGCTATCTTTTTAGGGGGTGGTTATGTGGTCGGATTTTGGTTACTCAAATGGTTTGTTTTGGAAAGGCTAGAACTAAAGAATAACGCGTAGGAAGTCTGTTTGGTGAGGAGGATAATTTTATGGAGTTTTTTGATAAATTTCATGCCTTGTGCTTTGGATTTTTAGTACTAATAATCGTCATTACAGTTCCTTATACGATTAACCATGGGGACTTTTTTCAAAATGAATTTGCATTGATTCTTGTAAGTCTTCTAGTAACCTCGCTGAGCGTTGCTTATGCTAGAAAGTTTGATATGATTTCTTTTGGGATGTTAAGCAAGAAAGACCTTTTGCTTTTCATTGCAATCTTTCTTCTAAGTGTACTTGAGACGCTGGTTTATATTCATTTCTTCGCTATTTCTTCTGGCGCAGGAGTTCAACACTTGGCGGAAGTCAGCAGAGGAATTTCTCTGTCTTTGATTTTGACTTCCTCAGTTTTTGGCCCCATCCAGGAGGAACTCATTTTCAGAGGACTTCTTCAAGGTGCGGTTTTTGACAATTCTTGGTTAGGGCTTGTGCTAACTTCCTCTCTCTTTTCTTTTATGCATGGTTCTTCTAATGTCCCTTCGTTTATTTTTTATCTACTTGGGGGCTTGTTACTGGGATTTGCTTATAAAAAGAGCCAAAACCTATGGGTTTCTACTCTAGTTCACATGTTTTACAATGCTTGGCCACTCTTATATTATTTATAAAAATCATGAAAGGTAAGCAGAAGACGGTGCTTGCCTTTTTCTTTCTATAATGATACCCAAGCCAATCCAGAGGCTTTTCTTTGAGAATCGGGTGTGGAGCGGTTGACGAATAGGCCAAAAACTAGTAGAATAGTAAGGAAACTTTATACGGAGGAAAGAAATGGATTTGGGTGATAATGAGCTAACACTGACTCCCATACCTGGGAAAAGTGGCAAGGCTTATATGGGTAGCTATCCTGATGGGAAGCGCATCTTTGTAAAAATGAACACCTCTCCAATCCTACCTGGTCTAGCTAGAGAACAAATTGCTCCACAATTATTATGGAGTCGCCGTTTGGCAGATGGGCGTGATATGTGTGCTCAAGAATGGTTGACAGGCAAGATATTGACCCCCTATGATATGAATCGTAAACAAATCGTCAATATTTTAACCCGCCTTCATCGCTCACGTCCTTTGATGACACAGTTGAGTCGTTTGGGCTATGCCATGGAAACACCTGTAGATTTACTACAGTCTTGGCAGGAAACGGCTCCAGATGCTTTGCGTAAAAATCATTTTATCAGTGAAGTGATGGCTGATTTACGTCAGACTATTCCAGGATTTAGAGAGGACTATGCGACCATTGTCCATGGAGATGTACGACATAGTAATTGGATTGAGACAGATAGTGGCTTGATTTATTTGGTAGATTGGGATTCGGTTCGCTTGACCGACCGCATGTTTGATGTGGCCCATATGCTCTGCCATTATATTCCAGAACATCAGTGGAAGGAATGGTTGACCTACTACGGTTACAAGTATAATCAAACGGTATTAAGTAAATTGTATTGGTACGGTCAATTGTCTTATTTGAGCCAGATTTCCAAGTATTATATGAACCAAGATTTAGAAAATGTTAATCGGGAGATTCATGGCTTGCGTCACTTCCGAGACAAGTATGGAAAGAGAAGATGAGAGTTAGAAATCGTAAAGGGGCGACAGAATTACTAGAGGCAAATCCCCAGTATGTGGTCCTCAATCCCTTGGAAGCCAAGGGGAAATGGCGGGACTTGTTTGGCAATGACAATCCCATTCATGTGGAAGTTGGAAGTGGGAAGGGTGCCTTTGTTTCAGGTATGGCAAAGCAGAACCCTGACATCAACTATATCGGGATTGATATTCAAAAGTCTGTTTTAAGCTATGCTTTAGACAAGGTTCTTGAAGTTGGAGTGCCTAACATCAAGCTCTTGTGGGTAGATGGTTCTGACTTGACTGACTACTTTGAAGACGGTGAGATTGATCGCTTGTATCTGAACTTTTCAGATCCATGGCCGAAAAAACGCCATGAAAAGCGTCGTTTGACCTACAAGACCTTCTTGGATACCTTCAAACGTATCTTGCCTGAAAATGGAGAAATTCATTTCAAGACGGATAACTGTGGCTTGTTTGAGTACAGTTTAGTGAGCTTTTCTCAGTATGGCATGAAGCTCAATGGTGTCTGGCTAGACTTACATGCCAGTGATTTTGAAGGCAATGTCATGACAGAATACGAGCAAAAATTCTCCAATAAGGGGCAAGTTATCTACCGAGTTGAGGTAGAATTTTAAGAAATAGCCTGAAATCAGGCTGTATAAGTGCTTTTGCTTTACATAAGTTAGCAAATGTGATATACTAAGAGTAAGAATATGAAAAGTGAGGCGGGGAAATATCTTCGCCTCTTGCTTATGAGGAGGTGGACGCAATCGCAACAATCGTAGAATTAGTCAGAGAAGTTGTAGAACCTGTCATAGAAGCTCCTTTCGAGCTCGTGGATATCGAGTATGGAAAGATTGGCAGTGACATGATTCTCAGTATTTTTGTAGATAAACCTGAAGGAATTACCTTGAACGACACGGCAGACTTGACAGAAATGATCAGTCCTGTCCTAGATACCATCAAGCCAGATCCCTTCCCAGAACAATATTTCCTAGAAATCACCAGTCCAGGTTTGGAACGTCCTTTAAAAACCAAGGATGCCGTTGCTGGAGCAGTTGGGGAATACATCCATGTCGGGCTCTACCAAGCCATCGATAAGCAAAAGGTCTTTGAAGGAACCTTGTTGGCCTTCGAAGAGGACGAGTTGACTATGGAATATATGGACAAGACGCGTAAGAAAACCGTCCAAATTCCATACAGTTTAGTATCAAAAGCACGTTTAGCAGTTAAATTATAGAAAAAGAAAGGATAGCTTTTGAGGATTCAAAAGTGAAGAAAACATGAGTAAAGAAATGCTAGAGGCCTTCCGCATTTTGGAAGAAGACAAGGGAATCAAAAAAGAAGACATCATCGACGCAGTAGTAGAGTCGCTTCGTTCCGCTTATCGCAGACGCTATGGTCAGTCAGACAGCGTAGCTATTGACTTCAACGAAAAAACAGGTGACTTTACAGTTTATACTGTCCGTGAAGTTGTTGATGAAGTATTTGATAGCCGTTTGGAAATCAGCTTGAAAGATGCTCTTGCCATTAATTCAGCTTATGAACTTGGAGACAAAATCAAGTTTGAAGAAGCACCAGCTGAGTTTGGTCGTGTAGCAGCCCAATCTGCCAAACAAACCATCATGGAAAAAATGCGCAAGCAAACACGTGCCATCACTTACAATACTTACAAAGAACATGAGCAAGAAATCATGTCTGGTACAGTAGAACGCTTTGACAACCGCTTTATCTATGTCAACCTTGGTAGCATCGAAGCCCAATTGTCAAAACAAGACCAAATTCCTGGAGAAGTTTTTGCTTCTCATGATCGTATCGAAGTTTATGTTTACAAGGTTGAAGACAACCCTCGTGGTGTGAACGTCTTTGTTAGCCGTAGCCATCCAGAAATGATCAAACGTTTGATGGAGCAAGAAATTCCAGAAGTTTATGATGGAACTGTTGAAATCATGAGCGTGGCTCGTGAAGCAGGTGACCGTACGAAGGTTGCTGTTCGTAGCCACAATCCAAACGTGGATGCTATCGGTACAATCGTTGGACGTGGTGGTGCTAATATCAAGAAGATTACTAGCAAATTCCACCCAGCTCGTTACGATGCTAAAAATGACCGCATGGTACCAATCGAAGAAAATATCGATGTTATCGAGTGGGTAGCAGATCCAGCTGAATTTATCTACAATGCCATCGCTCCTGCTGAGGTTGACCAAGTTATCTTTGATGAAAACGACAGCAAACGTGCCTTGGTGGTTGTTCCAGATAACAAGCTTTCTCTTGCCATTGGTCGTCGTGGACAAAACGTGCGCTTGGCGGCTCACTTGACTGGTTACCGTATCGATATCAAGTCTGCTAGCGAATTTGAAGCCATGGAAGACGCTGCTTCAGTAGAGTTGGAAGTAGAAAACGATACTGTAGAAGAATAAAAGCTGCTAGAGGAGGGAAAGATGAAAACAAGAAAAATCCCTTTGCGCAAGTCTGTTGTGTCTAACGAAGTGATTGATAAGCGTGATTTGCTCCGCATTGTCAAGAACAAGGAAGGACAAGTCTTTATTGATCCTACGGGCAAGGCCAATGGCCGCGGCGCTTATATCAAACTAGACAATGCAGAAGCCCTAGAGGCGAAAAAGAAGAAGGTCTTTAACCGCAGCTTTAGCATGGAAGTGGAAGAAAGCTTTTATGACGAGTTGATCGCTTATGTGGATCACAAAGTGAAAAGAAGAGAGTTAGGACTTGAATAAGCAAAAGATAAGTAATCTCTTGGGACTTGCTCAGCGAGCAGGGCGGATTATATCGGGTGAAGAATTGGTGGTCAAGGCCATTCAAGACGGCAAGGCCAAGTTGGTCTTTCTAGCTCATGATGCTGGACCCAATCTGACCAAGAAGATTCAAGATAAAAGTCATTATTATCAAGTGGAAATTGTAACCGTGTTTTCAACACTGGAATTAAGCATAGCAGTCGGGAAATCGAGAAAGGTTTTGGCTGTAACAGATGCTGGATTTACAAAGAAAATGAGGTCTCTTATGGAATAGAAGAGGAGGACATGATTTGTCTAAGAAAAGATTGTACGAAATCGCAAAAGAACTTGGAAAAGAAAGTAAAGAAGTTGTAGCGCGTGCAAAAGAGTTGGGCTTGGATGTGAAAAGCCACTCATCAAGTGTGGAAGAAGCTGTCGCTGCAAAAATTGCTGCCAGCTTTAAGCCTGCAGCTGCTCCGAAAGTAGAAGCAAAACCTGCAGCACCAAAAGTAAGTGCAGAAAAGAAAGCCGAAAAATCTGAGCCAGCTAAACCAGCTGTAGCTAAGGAAGAGGCAAAACCTGCTGAGCCAGTCGCTCCGAAAACAGAAAAAGTAGCAGCTAAACCGCAAAGTCGTAATTTCAAGGCTGAGCGTGAAGCTCGTGCCAAAGAACAGGCAGAACGACGCAAGCAAAATAAGGGCAATAACCGTGACCAACAACAAAACGGAAACCGTCAGAAAAACGACGGTCGCAATGGTGGAAAACAAGGTCAAGGCAACCGCGATAATCGTCGCTTTAATGATCAAGCTAAGAAACAGCAAGGTCAGCAAAATCGAGGAAATGAACGCCGTCAACAAGAGGATAAACGTCCAAATCAAGCGGCTCCACGTGTTGACTTTAAAGCCCGTGCAGCAGCCCTAAAAGCAGAGCAAAATGCTGAATATGCACGTTCAAGTGAGGAACGTTTCAAGCAGTATCAGGCTGCTAAAGAAGCCTTGGCTCAAGCTAACAAACGCAAGGAACCAGAGGAAATCTTTGAAGAAGCGGCTAAGTTAGCTGAACAAGCGCAACAAGAACAGCAAGTTCAAGCAGTGGTTGAACTTGCTCCTGTAGCTAAAGAAGCGCCAGTGGATACACGTCGTAAGAAACAAGCTCGACCAGACAAAAATCGTGACGATTATGATCACGAAGAAGATGGTCCTAGAAAACAACAAAAGAATCGAAGTAGTCAAAATCAAGTGAGAAATCAAAAGAATAGTAACTGGAATAACAACAAAAAGAACAAAAAAGGCAATAACAAGAACAACCGTAATCAGACTCCAAAACCTGTTACAGAGCGTAAATTCCATGAATTGCCAACAGAATTTGAGTATACAGATGGTATGACCGTTGCGGAAATCGCAAAACGTATCAAACGTGAACCAGCTGAAATCGTTAAGAAACTCTTTATGATGGGTGTCATGGCCACACAAAACCAATCCTTGGATGGGGAAACCATCGAACTCCTCATGGTGGATTACGGTATCGAAGCCAAACAAAAGGTTGAAGTGGATAATGCTGACATCGAACGTTTCTTTGTCGAAGATGGTTATCTCAATGAAAATGAATTGGTTGAGCGTCCACCAGTTGTAACTATCATGGGACACGTTGACCACGGTAAAACAACACTCCTAGATACCCTTCGTAATTCTCGTGTTGCGACAGGTGAAGCAGGTGGTATCACTCAGCATATCGGTGCCTACCAAATCGTGGAAAATGGCAAGAAGATTACTTTCCTTGATACACCGGGACACGCGGCCTTTACATCTATGCGTGCGCGTGGTGCTTCTGTTACCGATATTACGATTTTGGTCGTAGCGGCAGATGACGGGGTTATGCCTCAGACTATCGAAGCCATCAACCACTCAAAAGCGGCCAATGTTCCAATCATCGTAGCTATCAACAAGATTGATAAACCAGGTGCTAACCCAGAACGCGTTATCGGTGAATTGGCAGAGCATGGAGTTATGTCAACTGCTTGGGGTGGAGATTCTGAATTTGTTGAAATCTCAGCTAAATTCAACCAAAACATCGAAGAATTGTTGGAAACAGTCCTTCTTGTAGCTGAAATTCAAGAACTCAAGGCAGACCCAACAGTGCGTGCGATCGGTACAGTTATCGAAGCGCGCTTGGATAAAGGAAAAGGTGCGGTCGCAACCCTTCTTGTTCAACAAGGTACCTTGAATGTTCAAGACCCAATCGTTGTCGGAAATACCTTCGGTCGTGTCCGTGCTATGACCAATGACCTTGGTCGTCGTGTTAAGGTAGCAGGTCCATCAACGCCAGTTTCAATCACAGGTTTGAACGAAGCGCCAATGGCGGGTGACCACTTTGCTGTCTACGAAGATGAAAAATCTGCGCGTGCAGCAGGTGAAGAGCGTGCCAAACGTGCCCTCATGAAACAACGTCAAGCTACCCAACGTGTTAGCCTTGAAAACCTCTTTGATACCCTTAAAGCTGGTGAACTCAAGTCTGTTAACGTTATCATTAAGGCTGACGTACAAGGTTCTGTTGAAGCCCTTTCTGCATCACTTCAGAAAATCGATGTGGAAGGTGTCAAAGTGACCATCGTCCACTCAGCGGTCGGTGCTATCAATGAATCTGACGTGACCCTTGCCGAAGCTTCAAATGCCTTTATCGTTGGTTTCAACGTACGCCCTACACCACAAGCTCGTCAACAAGCAGAAGCTGACGATGTGGAAATTCGTCTCCACAGCATTATCTATAAGGTTATCGAAGAGATGGAAGAAGCCATGAAAGGGATGCTTGATCCAGAATTCGAAGAAAAAGTTATCGGTGAAGCAGTTATTCGTGAAACCTTCAAGGTGTCTAAAGTGGGAACTATCGGTGGATTTATGGTTATCAACGGTAAGGTTGCCCGTGACTCTAAAGTCCGTGTTATCCGTGATGGTGTCGTTATCTATGATGGTGAACTCGCAAGCTTGAAACACTATAAAGACGACGTTAAGGAAGTTACAAACGGCCGTGAAGGTGGAATGATGATCGACGGCTACAATGATATTAAGATGGATGATGTGATTGAGGCCTATGTCATGGAAGAAATCAAACGATAATAGAGAAACGATAGCTCATTTGACTCGTCGTCAACAGCGCCTTGATGAACTTCAGTTCTATCTAAGGCTTGTTTCCTAGATTCAAATGGCTCTAGTTCCTCTATCTAATAAAAATAGCTAGGTCTGCTGGCCTAGCTTTTGGTTCAAAGTAGAGAAAGGAATATCATGGCAAATCATTTCCGTACAGATCGTGTGGGCATGGAAATCAAGCGTGAAGTCAATGAGATTTTGCAAAAGAAAGTCCGTGATCCACGTGTCCAAGGTGTGACCATCACAGATGTTCAGATGCTGGGTGACTTGTCTGTTGCCAAGGTTTATTACACCATTTTGAGTAACCTTGCTTCGGATATCCAAAAAGTCCAAATCGGGCTTGAAAAAGCAACTGGTACCATCAAACGTGAACTTGGTCGCAATTTGAAATTGTACAAAATCCCAGATTTGACCTTCGTCAAAGACGAGTCCATCGAGTATGGAAACAAGATTGACGAGATGCTACGCAATCTGGATAAGAACTAAAGAAGAGGGGCAACCCTCTTTTTTGGTGGAGAAAAAGGCAATAAAACATGATGGGGGAATCTTTCTAGACTTATACTCAATGAAAATCAAAGAGCAAACTAGGAAACTAGCCGCAGGCTGTACTGGAGTAGGGCAAGGTGAAGCTGACGTAGTTTGAATTTGATTTTCGAAGAGTATTAAAAATTATTAAAAAGATTTATAAAATTTAGATAGTGTGATATTATGAGATAAAGATACAAGAGAAAGAGGTATTTATATGGCTGAACAAGACTTAGCTATGCAAGTATTGCAACAAGTGGTGAAACTACCTGTTGTTAAGGTTGATCGTTCGAAGTTTTTAGTGGATAAGTTTTCCAAAGAATTAGATCCACAGGACATTCCTACCTTATTAGAACAAGACCCAACGTCTCTCTTATCTTAAGAAATCTTAGATCGAGTGGCTAATGCCTGTATTAGGGATAATGTTTTATTAGCGAGTGGGACTTCTGTTGTTGCAGGATTACCAGGTGGACTTGCCATGGCAATTACCATACCAGCGAATATAGCTCAATTTTATGCTTTTTCTTTAAAATTAGCTCAAGAACTAGGGTATATTTTATGAGATATGTGAGAAGGAAATATAAAAGAGAATGATGAAATACAAATGTAATAGGTACATATATGTGGTATACTAGTTATAGTAGATTTTAATTGCTTATATCGAGTGAATTCTCATATTAGTGAGGAATTTTTAAATGGAATTACAATTTAATTTAGAACTAGTAGAAACCTATAAAAGTAATAGTCAGAAGGCACGTATCTTAATGGAGGATTGGGTTTATCGTCAGTCTTATTGCCCTAATTGTGGGAAAAATCCTTTAAATCATTTTGAAAATAATAGACCTGTAGCAGATTTTTACTGTAATCATTGTAGTGAGGAGTTTGAACTAAAGAGCAAAAAAGGAAATTTTTCATCAACAATCAATGATGGTGCTTATGCAACGATGATGGAGCGTGTGCAGGTAGATAATAATCCTAATTTCTTTTTTAACTTATACAAAAAATTTTGAGGTAAATAATTTTCTTGTCCTTCCGAAGCAATTTGTTACACCGAAATCAATTATTCAAAGGAAGCCACTTGCGCCAACTGCTAGACGAGCAGGTTGGATTGGTTGTAACATTGATTTATCACAAGTACTTTCTAAAGGAAGAATATTTTTTGTGAAAAATGGACAAGTTAGAGATCCAGAAAAAGTTACAAAAGAATTTAAGCAAAGTTTATTTTTAAGGAAGAACTCTCTTTCAGTAAGAGGTTGGACAATAGAAATTCTAAATTGTATAGATAAGATAGAGGGTTCAGAATTTACCCTTGAAGATATGTATCGTTTTGAAAGTGACCTAAAAAATATCTTTGTTAAGAACAATCATATCCAAGAAAAGATTAGGCAACAGCTTCAAATATTAAGAGACAAAGAAATAATAGAATTTAAAGGTAGAGGAAAGTATCGGAAATTATGAAAACTTATGTGTAATGGTTTATACTTTATCAGACCCTGATTGTGTGAGGTGGTTGTCTGAAAATATGGAGTTTGGTGATGAGAAACAACTTTTTTTATTGAATAAAAAATATAGCTGGGAATATGGAGATGAATTACCAGAGTGGTTGGAAAGCCCAAAACTATATAGATTATTGCTAATAAGTGAATGATTGGAAAGCAATTTAAAACTGAAAAAGTATACAGTAGAAATTACAGAAACTTTATCACGTTTAGTAAGTATAGAGGCTGAAAATCCAGATGAAGCCGAACGACTTGTAAGAGAAAAGTATAAGAGTTGTGAAATTGTTCTTGATTCAGATGATTTTCAGAACTATGACACTAGCATATATGATTAGATAGATGTTTTTATTTTGTCACACAAAAAAGAGGCTCGCACCTCTTTTTTAGTTTCAGATAAATTAATCAATTTTTTTAATAAATTTAGCAATTTCTTTTACAATCTCAGTAACCAAAGCATTTCCCATAAAAAACATTCTCATTTTATCAGATACCTCTACAATAGATCCATCTGACAATTTCTTTTTAGCTGTCCAATCATCTGGGAAATCCTGAAGGCGTTCAGCTTCAATGGGTGTAATTAATCTATATTTATTGTTTACAAATAATAAATGTGTGGAACGATTAACTGTTCCTTCGGATGTAAGCATTGTTCGTCCTGGAAGGTTTAAATCATCATAAGGGGACATTCCTCCTTCTGAATAGATGTATTGATGTCCGTCAGAGGATGTTCGTTCAATTTTTTTAGGTCCTCTAAGATATTGAAATTTTTCCAATTTTGACTGATCAGTTAAAAAATATTTTTCAGGTACTTCAGACTCATCTTGAAGAATTTCTCCTAGAGTGATAGGATTGCCATTGTAATTAGGTTCTGTATCAATAGAATAGTATTTTCCATGTCTCATAATTCCTGTATTCCAAACAGTACCAGTAAAAGTATCTGAAACTTCAACTATATCATTTGGTAACTCATAAAACACATGACGATTTTTAACTGCTATAGGTTTAATAGGAAATTGTTTTGCAAATAGACCTTGATTGAAAATATAGTCATCATACCTATTATCTTCAAACCTATTATCTTCAAAGATTTCTTCATTTTTTTCGTAAAGATTGTCATTTTTTTGGGCAAAGACTGTATCATTTCGATATACGAAAAAGAATACACGACGTCTTCGTTGGCTTCTTCCATACTCAGCAGCATTAATAACTCTCCACTCTACAGAATATCCAAGGTTATTAAAAGCTGTTAGCATGATTGCAAAATCACGTCCTCTCTGTTTTGAGGGTGCTTTTAAAAGCCTATCCACGTTTTCCAGAATTAAGTATTTGGGTTTAATGATTTCAGTTGCTCTAATGATTTCCCAAAATAAAACTCCTTTTTTTCCTTCAATACCTTTTTCATCTTTCTTGCTACGCGCAACAGAGTAATCTTGGCAAGGAAAACCACCGACAATCATATCGGCATCCATTTTGGAAAATTGTTCGTCTGTTACATCAGAGATACTAATATTGATGTTTTCGCTATTGGGGAAGTGATAATCATAGACCTCAAATGCGTCTTGAGATTTACGAGATGGTTCCCATTGGTTTGCCCATTTTGTTTTAAAGAGTTGCTTATCGGCATTTTCTAATCCTATCCGAAAACCGCCAACTCCAGCAAATAGTTCGAGAACTTTCATCTTTTCTCCTTCATTTTTTTACAGTTTAATCCATTATATACTATTTTCAATGATTGATCAAGTATTAATGTTTGCTTTAGTTTAATTTGATATAATATAAAAGATAGGAGAAGAAAATGGATCAAAACTTATTTAACTATAACGATGAAGATATCGATAGTGTTATTGAATATTCTCATAAACTATTAAATAGAAAATTTTCCGATGTTATGGAGGAGTATAATCGTTCGCTTTATAAATCATATGACGATTATAATGATAGAGTAGTCTCTGAGGTACAAGATAAAGCAATTAGTATGAAGTCAAAAGGGCAGTATGGAAATTATATTGAAAAATATTTCTATGGTTATCAGCCAAATAGTGACTCGGAAGCTGACTTTGAAAAAATAGGTGTAGAATTAAAAGTTACTCCTTTTAAGATAAACAAAAATGGGACACTTAGTGCAAAAGAACGACTTGTATTAACAATACTAAACTATATGGAGGAAAATTTAGAGGATTTTTACTCCACTCATTTATGGAAAAAATGTGCAAAGATTTTGTTATTGTTTTACAACGGCTTAATTCCTAATCAAACAATGAAGGACTATGTCATTGAAAAAATATTTTTATATGAATGGTTTGAGGAAGATATGGCAGTCATCCTTGAAGACTATCAGAAGATTACAGATAAAATCAAAAATGGAAAGGCACATGAATTATCAGAATCAGATGGAAACTATTTATCAACTTGTACAAAAGGGGCAGGTAAAGGAAAGGATTTAAGACAACAACCTTTTAGTCATGAATTAGCAAAACAAAGAGCTTGGGAATTAAAATCAAGTTATATGACCTATCTGATAAATCATAAAATCTTTAATCAATCAGATCAAGAAAGTGTTCTGGCTAATTTTAGGGGTGAGAAAAAATCATTTACTGAGGTTATTGCAGAGAAGATTCTTTCCTACAAAGGTTTTTCTGAACAAGAGTTATATGATAGATTTGAAGTGAATTCCAAAGCAAAAGGTAAGAATAGTACTCTGATTAGAAAAATTTTAGGCTTAACAGGGGATTTAGATAAGACAAAAGAATTTCAAAAAGCAAACATGAATTTGAGAGTTATTCGAGTAGATAAGAATAATTTACCTAAGGAAGACTCTCCATTTAAAACTTATTGTTTTAAAGAACTAGCAGCAACAGATAGTTGGGAATCATCACATGTTTATAATGAAATTTATAATAAACGATTCCTTTTCGTTATTTTTAAGGAAATTGAACCTAAGCTATTTGTATTAGATTCTATCAAGTTTTGGGGATTTCAGGATAGACAATTAGAAGAAATCCAAAGAGTATGGCAGGAAACTAGACAAATTATTTCTGACGGAGTTAAATTAACTCAAAACGGTAATAAAGTTTCAACTAATTTCCCTCAAAGTAAGATAAACAAAATTCTATTTACGAAACTACATGCTACCAATACTTATTATGAAATTGACAAAGGAAAATTTGTTGGGAAAGGTTCATTATCTGATACGGATGAACTTCCAGATGGACGTAGGATTACAAAACACTCCTTTTGGATGCCTAAGAAGTTTATTAAAGAAATATTAGATGGGAATTGGGATTGATTGTATTTATAATCAATTTGTGATAAACAAAAAAGAGGCTCGCACCTCTTTTTCTTATTTCTTTTTATGATTTAATACGGCATTGAGGACAATAGCGAGTAGGCTGGCTACGACGATTCCGTTTGAGAAGAACATTTGGAAGGCTGTCGGCATGCTGACAAAGAGATTACTGTTGTTGAGACCGACACCTGCAGCGATTGAAACAGCTGCGATAAGGAAGTTGTGTTCATTGTTAGCAAAGTCAACTCGGGCGAGGATTTGCATCCCTTGAATAGATACAAAACCAAACATCACCAGCATGGCACCGCCGAGGACGGAGCTTGGAATGATTTGGGCAAGGGCACCAAACTTAGGAAGCAGTCCAAGGAGAACCAGGAAACCAGCTGCGTAGTAGATTGGCAGGCGTTTTTTGATGCCTGACAATTTAACCAAACCAACGTTTTGTGAAAATCCGGTGTAAGGGAAGGTGTTAAAGATTCCTCCGAGAAGTACCGCCAAACCTTCTGCGCGGTAACCGTTGCGAAGGCGCGTGCTGTCGATTGGATCTTTTGTGATATCAGACAAGGCTAGATAAACACCAGTTGACTCAACCATAGACACCGTTGCGATGATACACATCATGGCAATAGATGAGATTTCAAAGGTTGGCATCCCAAAGTAGAGTGGAGTTGGGACATGGACAAGTGGAGCTACCGCAACAGGAGAGAAGTCCACCAAGCCCATAGTAGCAGCAATGGCAGTTCCAACAACCAGACCAATCAAAATAGAGATAGACTTGATAAATCCTTTGGTAAAGATGTTGATCAAGAGGATAATCAGAACAGTAATAGCTGCAAGCAAGAGACTTTGACCAGTTGGCTCTGGAACGTTATTTCCCATATTTCCAATAGCGACAGGGATCAAGGTTAAACCAATCGTGGTAATAACAGATCCTGTTACGATAGATGGGAAGAGATTGGCCACTTTTGAGAAGATGCCTGAAACAAGAACCACGTAAATCCCTGATGCGATAAGGGCACCAAACATAGCACCACTACCATGGCTTTGTCCAATCATAATCAAGGGAGCAACCGATTGGAAGGCAACTCCGAGAACGACTGGTAGCCCAATTCCAAAGTATTTGTTAAGTTGGAGTTGAAGGAAAGTTGCCACCCCACACATGAAGATATCTGTAGAAATCAGGTAGGTCAACTGCTCAGCTGAATAGCCAAGGGCTGTCGCAATCATGATGGGAACCAGGATAGATCCTGAGTACATGGCTAGTAAGTGCTGCAAGCCAAGAACGGCTGCTTGCGAGTGTTTTTCTTGAGTTTGCACTAGAGATCTGCCTCCTTAAATACGACCTGACCATTTTCAAAACGATCCAAACGAGCAAGTGATAGGACAGGGTAGCCTGCTTTTTCAAGCAAATCACGGCCATCTTGGAAGGATTTCTCAATCACGATACCGATAGCTTGGACTGTGGCACCGGCCTGTTCGATGATTTGAATCAAGCCTTTAGCAGCTTGGCCATTAGCAAGGAAATCGTCGATAATCAAAACCTTGTCCTCTGGTGAGAGGAATTTTCCAGCGATAGAAACGGTGCTGGTCACCTGTTTGGTAAAGGAGTAGACTTGAGCAGTTAAGATGCCTTCATTCATGGTGATGTTCTTAGCTTTTTTGGCGAAAATCATGGGAACGTTTAAGGCTTCAGCTGTAAAAACGGCTGGGGCAATACCCGACGCTTCAATGGTTACGACCTTGGTAATGCCAGTAGCAGCAAATTTTTCCGCAAAAACCTTACCAATCTCTCGCATCAAGCTAAAGTCAACTTGGTGGGTTAAAAAGGAATCTACCTTGAGGATGTTATCATCCAAGATATGCCCATCCTTGAGGATGCGCTCTTCTAATAATTTCATAAGACCTCCTAAAGTCTAAAAGTTAATTTACTTGTTGTTTAAATATTTCTATAGTGATCCCTTTTGCTAATACTATATATTTGATAAAACTATTACGAGCGAAGCGAGTCTTATCAAATATTTCCCGTTGTAGTGGTATCATAGACAATAATCTTGTTATTGTCTATGACGGGATTTTTGAGAGTAAAATAGTTCGGGGAACTATTTTAGCCTAAGCCTAGAAATGAAAGAGCTAGGGGCTCAAAAATTAGGGATGAAATTCCCTGGATTCCTGAAATTATTCACAGGATAATTTCACCTCCCGTCCGCACTAATTAAGGGAAATATTAAAAATATTCAAAAAAGACCTACTTAATCTCTAAGTAAGTCCCCTAAATAGACATGGCAAAAACGGCCATATCTCACTGCTGACTTACTTATTGTTAGGTGTTCCGGCACCTTGTAGAAACGTCGTGCCAATTCACGACATAAACAAGTAAAACGATATTCAATTTTAAATAGGCTTGAGCCAATGTTTTTATTTTACACTAAATAACTTTAGAAATCAACTATTTTGTTAGTGTTTTGGTTTAAAAAGCGAACAAAAAGAAGAGAGGGTGAACAAAAACTCCATTGTAAGCTAACATTTATACTAAATGAAAATCAAAGAGCAAACTAGGAAGCTATCCACAACCTCAAAACACTGTTTTGAGGTTGTGGATAGAATTGACAGAGTCAGTATCATATACCTACGGTAAGGCGACGTTGACGTGGCTTGAAGAGATTTTCGAAGAGTATTAGAAGATTTTTCCATCATAAAAGGCATACTATCAAGTTTCTTCAAGACCTGACAATATGCCGTTTTCTGATTTGAAAGATGTTTCCAGTCTCTATTTTTCTACTCGCTAAATCTTAAAAAATAGCCATCTGGATCCAAAACTGCAAATTTATGAGGATAGATATAGGGATCACTGACACGAAACTTTCTTTTGGTCAAGAGACGATAAATAGGATAGTTTGCCTCCATCACTTTTTGATAGAGTTTTGGAACATCCTTTATGCCAAAGGAGAGATTGACTCCACGACCAAAGGGGTAGGTCAGTTCAGCTAGTTGATCCTTTGTTCCCTCCTCTAACATTAGTTGACACTCTTCAAGAGAAAGAGAAAGTTTTCTTCTGGACGTTAGTATTCAATCCTAAAACCCAGTAAACCACAGTAGAAGGACCGGGACTGTTCGATATTCGATACAAGAAACTCGGGAATGACAGGCTGATAGTCCATCGGATTCCTCCTTAAAGTTCAATTTCCATGACAATCGGTGTGTGGTCTTGGCGAGCACCTGAGTCAATCATATCAGATTTAGTGACCTTGTCTGCGAGACGGTTACTTGTGAGCCAGTAGTCGATTCTCCAGCCTGTATTGTTGATTTTAGAAGTCTTGCTGCGTTGTGCCCACCAAGTGTAGCGTTCGGGAACATCGCCGTGAATGTGGCGGAAGGTATCCGTAAATCCAGTTGCCAAAAGGTTGGTAAATCCAGCACGTTCCTCGTCGGTAAATCCTGGTGAACGGCGGTTGCTAGCAGGATTTGCAAGGTCGATTTCATTGTGGGCCACGTTGTAGTCACCGGTCGCAAGGACTGGTTTTTCTTTGTCTAGTTGAGCCAAGTACTCCGCATATTTGACATCCCAGACTTGACGTTCTTCCAAGCGTTTGAGACCGTCGCCAGCGTTTGGAGTGTAAACCTGGGTCACGAAAAATTTATCAAATTCCAAAGTGATGATGCGGCCTTCCAAGTCCATGGTAGAAGGAGCACCGATTTCTGGGAAAGTGACAGTAGGTGTGAGTTCTTTCTTATAGAGGAACATAGTACCAGCATAGCCTTTGCGGGCAGGTTCTTGAGAAGAGCGCCACGTGTTTTCGTAGCCTGGGAAGAGTTCTTCTAAAATTTCCAAGTGTTTCTTTGTAGGCCCTTTGGCAGAAAGCTTGGTTTCTTGGATAGCGATAATATCAGCATTTTCAGCGACCAAGGTTTGTAGGACTTCTTGGGACAATTTGGCACGAGCTGAATCACTAGTTAGGGCAGCGTTTAGGGAATCAATATTCCATGAGATAAGTTTCATAAAGTTACCTTTTTCATTCAGATTATAGATTTTATTATACCAAAAAAAGGTCTATTTCCCCAACGTATGGTTTGAAAAATCACTCTTTAGACTTTATCCTGAGAAAATAAAAATTCCCTAAACTATTTAGAAAAAAATCTAAATAGCTCTTGTGTTTAGAATGGAAAGGTGTATAATGTTATTTAGAAAAATATCTAAATAGAAAGTGAAGTTACATATATGTCAAATAAGAGAACAATCCTTCTTTTTGTGGTCTTGGTTATGCCCTTGCTTGGATAATATGGTTGGCACTATGGATAGGTGGTGTTGGTCTAAATTCTCCATGGAGTCAACTTGCTAGTATTGTAGCCATGTGGATGCCTGCGCTTGCAGTCTTTCTCTTAGGGAAAATCACGAATCAACCTAGTGGAATCAAATCTAAATTAGTTGTAAATCTCAAGAGCAACTGGCGCTTTTACTTACTAGCTATCTGGTTACCAGCAGTTATCAGTTTTTTAGGAGCGGGACTTTATTTTCTTGTATTTCCTAGCAATTTCAGCCTTGGTTTTGAATCTATTCAAGCTATTTTACAAGAAAAAGGTGTCTCTCAATCAGCCATTCCCTTATCTTTCTTGGCTTTGATTCAAATCCTAGCTAGTTTGACTTACGCTCCTTTTCTTAATAGTTTCTTTGCATTAGGGGAGGAAATTGGTTGGCGTGGCTATCTTTACCCAGTGCTAAGAGGACGCTTTTCAAGAGTCCAGACTCATGTCTTGCTTGGTCTCATTTGGAGTCTTTGGCATCTACCAATCAATTTGCAAGGCTATAATTATGGACTATCTTATTTTTCTTATCCCGTTTTAGGAGTTGTCGCCATGTTTCTATTTTGTTTTAGCCTAGGAATATTGTTAAGCTGGTTGTTGGAAAAGACAGGCTCTATCTGGGCTTCAGTCCTATTTCATGGGGCAATCAATGCAACTGCAGGTATTGGGTTACTCTTTCAATTACCAGGAGAAAAAGTTTCAAGCCTCTTGATTTTAGGCCCATCACCGACTGGAATGCTATCAGTTCTACCTTGCTTATTCCTAGCCCTACTAATATTACAAAGGGAAAGGAGGCATTATGAGTTTTGCAAATAGCTTTAAAGCCTTATCTCATCCAGTTAGGAGAGAGATTTTAAATTTACTAAAAGCAGGTAGATTATCTGCAGGAGAAATTGCCAGTCAATTCGAGTTGACTAATGCAACTATTTCACACCATCTCACGATTTTGAAAGCAGCGGATTTGATTCATGAAATGAAAGAAAAAAACTTTATTTATTATGAGTTAAATACATCGGTTTTAGAGGATATGATGGTGTGGTTAGCAGATTTGAAAGGAGATCTTTAGATGAAGATAAAAATCAATAAGAAATTGCTATTATTTACGAGTATTCTCATCCTACTATCTTCCCTTGTAGGTTGTGTTTTCTGGTATCAATTGCCAGAGAAGATGCCCACCCATTTTAATCTACTGGGTCAAGCAGATGGCTACAATCATAAAGTATTTGCTATCTTTGGATTGCCTGCTCTCATGCTTTTGATGCATTGGTTGCTTCTATTTTTAATGATTAAGGATCCTAAATCTAGCAATATCAGTTCAAAAATACAAGTTTTGATTTACTGGATTATTCCTTTTGTATCTTGTCTATCAATGATTTCTATCTACGGAGAATCTTTGGGGTATTCCATGATGAGTGGGCTTCTAGCTCAGATTTTTATGGGAGTCTTGATGATCGTAATTGGAAATTATCTACCAAAAACACACCGAAATTATATAATCGGTATTCGACTTCCGTGGACCTTGGAGAGTGATAAAAACTGGAGAAAAACACATCGATTAGCTGGAAAAATTTGGGTGTTAGGAGGATTGTTATTGTTTCTAAATTCCTTTGTGCAACTATATGTTTACTGGGTGTTTTTCTTGACACTTTTCTTTGCAGTGATAATTCCTAGTGTCTATTCTTATCAATTATCAAAATCAGAATCTTGAAATAGCTACTGGAGTCATTAGTTTGAGAAGTTGGTCTGATAGGTCTATTTCCCCAACGTATGGTTTGAAAAATCACTCTCTTTCGTTTATAATGAAGAATGATTTTATGAAAAGGAGTGAAAATAAATGAAATTTTACTCATATGAATATGTTCTTAGCCAAATCAGTCAGCAAAATGGAATCATGATTGGCTTTGGGATTATTCTCCTAGCTATCACAGGTTTTTTTGCTTTTAAAGCTTATCGAGATAAAAAGGGGACTAAGTTTCGGGAATTGGTCATGATTTTAGCCTTGACTTTAGTAGCCATGCTTTTGGTGACAATTTCAAAATACCAGACCAATCAAGCCTCTAACAACCAATTTCAAACTTCACTTCATTTTATAGAGGTCGTTTCCAAAGACTTGGGAGTGGATAAATCAGAAGTTTACGTAAATACTTCAGTTACCACTGATGGAGCGCTTGTCAAGGTAGGTTCAAATGTCTATCGTGCTATGAACGGGAGCGAATTAGACAAGTATCTTTTAAAGAAATTAGAATTGCATCAAACAGACGTTATTGAATTGGTGAAGGTAAACAAGTGACACTCAACTGTATGGAAATTGTAATCGAACTGGCCTTGGGGCTCTTCTCACTTGTTTTGTTATCAATGTGACAGGAAAGGGGAACTTAGCACCTAACTCTGCGACAGATTAAATTCAGAATTATGTTCTCTGTGCTATCATTGGTGGTGTGATTTACAATAGTTCTATCAGCATTTTGCAGTACGAGGTGATTTTACTGATGTGGACTATTTTGGTTTTGACCCTCAAGTGGCTTCATAATATTCGTTTTGTGAAATGTTTGATTGATGGTAAGCCAACTCTCCTCATCAAACATGAGAAGATTGACCTAGAAGCCTGTCGTTCGGTTGATTTGTTTGGGGTGGATGTAACCCTCAAACTTCGTAGCCAAGGGATTTTCCAGATGAAGCAAGTTGAACGAGCTGTGCAGGAGCAAAATGACCAACTCATCGTGGTCCAAATGGGAGATGAAAATCCTAAGTATCTAATTGTGACTGATGGTGTTATCCAAGTAGAAGTCTTGGAATCGCTTGGCTGTAGCGAAGAGTGGTTGATTGATAATCTCGGCAAACAAGGGCATGACAATGTAGCCAATATCTTTATCGCTGAGTATGACAAAGGTGACGTTACAGTTGTAACCTATGAATAAGAAAAACCTGGGGTCGGAGTCTCAGGTTTCCATTTGGAACTAGAAAGGAATTTTATGTCCATTATTCAAAAACTCTGGTGGTTTTTTAAGCTAGAAAAACGCCGTTATCTAGTCGGAATTGTGGCCTTGGTCTTGGTTTCTGTCCTTAACCTCATTCCCCCAATGGTCATGGGGCGGATCATTGATGCTATCACATCGGGGCAATTAATTCAGAATGAACTACTTATTTACCTATTTTACTTGCTTCTTGCGGCCTTTGGTATGTACTATCTGCGCTATGTTTGGCGTATGTATATTCTTGGGACATCCTACCGTCTGGGGCAGATTATGAGGTCTCGCTTGTTTGAGCATTTTACAAAGATGTCTCCAGCCTTTTATCAAACCTATCGGACGGGGGACTTGATGGCACACGCAACCAATGATATCAATTCTTTGACGAGTCTTGCAGGTGGTGGTGTTATATCTGCGGTGGATGCCTCTATTACAGCTTTAGTGACTTTGCTGACCATGCTCTTTAGCATTTCCTGGCAGATGACTCTAGTTGCAATTTTACCCCTGCCTTTTATGGCATATGCGACCAGTCGTTTGGGAAGAAAGACTCATAAGGTCTTTGGAGAGTCACAGGATGCCTTTTCTGAACTCAATAACAAGGTTCAGGAGTCTGTATCAGGTATCAAAGTGACCAAGTCTTTTGGTTATCAGGCAGATGAGCTGGAGTCCTTTCAGGCAGTCAATGAATTAACCTTCCAAAAGAATCTCCAAACCATGAAATACGATAGACTCTTTGACCCAATGGTTTTCTTGTTTGTTGGATTATCCTATGTTTTAACACTCTTAGTCGGCTCTTTGATGGTTCGGGAGGGGCAGATTACAGTTGGAAATTTGGTCACTTTTATTAGTTATTTGGATATGATGGTCTGGCCTCTCATGGCTATTGGTTTCCTCTTTAATATCACTCAGCGAGGAAAGGTTTCTTACCAGCGGATTGAGAATCTTTTGTCTCAGGAATCATCTGTAAAAGACTCCGAGTTTCCTCTGGATGGTATTGAAAACGGGCGCTTGGAGTATGCTATTGATAACTTTGCTTTTGAAAACGAGGAAACGCTAATGGATATTCACTTTAGTTTGGAAAAAGGGCAAACTCTGGGCTTGGTTGGGCAGACAGGCTCTGGGAAAACATCCTTGATTAAACTCCTCTTGCGTGAGTACGATGTGGATAAGGGAGCTATTTATCTAAATGGTCACGATATTCGCGATTATCGTTTGACAGACCTTCGTAGTCTTATGGGCTACGTCCCTCAGGACCAGTTCCTCTTTGCGACTTCGATTTTAGACAATATTCGCTTTGGCAATCCTAACTTGCCCATTTCAGCGGTCGAGGAAGCGACTAAGCTAGCTCAAGTTTACCAAGACATTGTAGCCATGTCACAGGGATTTGATACGTTGATTGGTGAAAAGGGAGTCAGTCTTTCTGGTGGGCAAAAGCAGCGTCTGGCTATGAGTCGGGCTATGATTTTAGACCCTGATATCTTGATTTTGGATGATTCTTTGTCGGCCGTGGATGCCAAGACAGAGTATGCGATTATCGACAACCTTAAGGAGACGCGAAAGGACAAGACAACCATTATTACGGCTCATCGCCTCAGTGCAGTTGTCCATGCAGATTTGATTTTAGTCCTGCAAAATGGTCAAATCATCGAACGAGGCAGGCACGAAGACTTGCTAGCTTTGGATGGCTGGTATGCCCAAACCTACCAGTCTCAGCAGCTGGAAATGAAGGGAGAAGAAGATGCAGAATAAACAAGAACAATGGGCTGTATTGAAGCGCTTGATATCTTATCTCAAGCCTTATGGTCTTCTGACCTTTTTGGCACTCAGCTTTCTCCTAGCGACTACGGTCATTAAAAGTGTCATTCCCCTTGTGGCTTCCCACTTTATCGACCAGTATCTCAGCAATCTCAATCAACTCGCTGTGACAGTGTTGCTGGCCTACTATGGTCTCTATATCCTGCAAACTCTGGTTCAGTATGTCGGAAATCTTCTCTTTGTACGGGTGTCTTACAGTATTGTGAGGGATATTCGTCGCGATGCCTTTGCCAATATGGAGAAGCTAGGCATGTCTTATTTTGACAAGACGCCAGCAGGCTCTATCGTCTCTCGTTTGACTAATGATACCGAGACAATCAGTGATATGTTTTCGGGGATTTTATCCAGTTTTATCTCAGCAATTTTTATCTTTTTGACAACCCTTTATACCATGTTGGTGTTGGATTTTCGTTTGACAGCATTAGTCCTGCTCTTTCTCCCTTTGATTTTCCTTTTGGTCAATCTCTATCGTAAAAAATCAGTCAAGATTATCGAGAAAACCAGAAGTCTCTTGTCAGATATCAATAGTAAGCTGGCAGAAAATATCGAAGGAATTAGGATTATCCAGGTCTTTAATCAAGAAAAGCGCCAGCAGGCAGAATTTGATGAGATTAACCAAGAACACTTGGTCTATGCCAACCGCTCTGTAGCCTTTGATGCCCTCTTGTTGCGCCCTGCTATGAGTTTGTTGAAACTCCTAGGTTATACTGTCTTAATGGCCTATTTTGGCTACCGTGGTCTTTCTATCGGGATAACGGTCGGGACTATGTATGCTTTTATCCAGTACATCAATCGTCTCTTTGATCCTCTGATTGAAGTAACGCAAAACTTTTCAACCCTGCAAACGTCTATGGTGTCTGCAGGCCGTGTCTTTGCCTTGATTGACGAGGCAACCTATGAGCCTCTTCAAGAAAATAGTCAGGTTGAGGTTGAAGAAGGCAATATTCGTTTTGAACATGTGTGTTTCTCATATGATGGCAAACATCCTATTCTGGATGATATTTCTTTTTCGGTCAACAAGGGTGAAACCATTGCCTTTGTAGGTCATACAGGTTCGGGGAAATCTTCGATTATCAATGTCCTCATGCGATTTTATGAATTCCAGTCAGGGAGAGTTCTCTTGGATGATGTGGATATCAGGGATTTCAGTCAAGAAGAGCTGAGAAAAAACATCGGTTTGGTCTTGCAGGAACCCTTTCTCTATCATGGAACTATTAAGTCCAATATCGCCATGTACCAAGAAATCAGTGATGATCAGGTTCAGGCTGCGGCAGCCTTTGTGGATGCAGATTCCTTTATTCAAGAACTTCCTAAGGGGTACGACTCCCCTGTGTCTGAGCGTGGATCGAGTTTTTCAACTGGTCAGCGACAGCTTCTTGCCTTTGCCAGAACAGTTGCCAGCCAGCCTAAAATCCTGATTTTGGATGAAGCGACCGCCAATATTGACTCTGAAACAGAAAGCTTGGTTCAAGCTTCTCTGGCGAAGATGAGACAGGGACGGACAACCATTGCCATCGCTCACCGTCTTTCTACTATCCAAGACGCCAACTGCATCTATGTCTTGGACAAGGGGCGTATTATCGAGAGTGGAACTCATGAGGAACTCTTGGCTCTGGGAGGAACCTATCACAAGATGTATAGTTTGCAGGCAGGGGCCATGTCCTAATACTCTTTGATTTTCATTGAGCATAAGAAGGAAATCCTTCAAATTACAGATTTCTTTCACCGCCTTTTCCATTTTGTGGTATAATCCCGACTTTA
>NZ_VMKU01000030.1:0-547 GCF_013276315.1 Streptococcus sp. 2741
TAAACTAACTGAGGATAAATCGAAGTTAGATGAAGCTGTAAGTACAGAAGGTAAGACACCAGAAAGTATTCAAGCATACGAAGCCGCTAAGAAAGAAGCAGAAGCAGATGTTGCAACAGCGAAGGAAGCAGCCAAAGCAGTATTAGCTAAAGGTGACAATGCGACAGCAGCTGAAATTCAAGAAGCGCAAGAAAAAGTAACAGAAGCGCAAGGTAAGTTAGACAAAGCGAAAGAGCAGTTAGTCGACAAAGCAGACAAGACAGCTCTAACGCAAGCGAATAACGATTTAGCAAGCGAAGTAGCAAGTCAACCAACTACAGATGACAAGCCACAAAGCAAAGTTGACGCATATACTAAAGCAAAAGAAGCGGCGGATAAAGCAGTGGAAGCAGCGAAAAAAGTAATAGCGGACGACAATGCGGCACCAGAAGCTGTACAAGCAGAGCTAGCGAAAGTAAACGCAGCCAAAGCAGCCTTGAAAGCGGCAGAAGATGCCGTAACAACCGCAGCGACAACTACAGCGAAAAATAAACTAACTGAGGATAAA
>NZ_VMKU01000031.1:0-6582 GCF_013276315.1 Streptococcus sp. 2741
TCAGAAAGATTCAGTTCGATACAGGCTCGATTCTTTGTTTTCTTTCCTTGGTCTATAGCTTTTATCACAAGATATTTTTTCGTTTCATTCATATTCAGTTGGATACTTTTCATACGACTATTTTATCAAATGGGACATTTTCACGTTCGATTTACTAAAGACATTCTCACATTCGAATTACATTCCATCCCTGATAGCGTAAAACAAACTAGTCAGGGTGACTAGTTTGTGGTATAATGAAAGGGACTCAAAAAGAAACAGGAGAAAAATGATGGATTTACTTTTAGCAATTGTATTGATTGTGCTAGCTTTTTTAGGAGGAGCTATTGGAGGAATGTACTTGGTTCGTAAGCAAATCGAAAAGGAATTCGCTGACAACCCACGTTTGAATGCTGAAGCAGTTCGTACTCTTTTGAGTGCAAATGGTCAAAAACCAAGCGAAGCCAAGGTACAACAAGTTTACCACCAAATCATTCGCCAACAAAAGGCAGCCCTTGCTAACAATAAAAAGAAAAAATAGATAAGGAAAAGTCTGGGATGAAAGTTCCAGACTTCTCACTATGTTGGCTAAGGGTTTAGGGATGAGACTTTTTCCTTGCATTCTATTGATATTTGATTATGATTAAGAGAGATAGTTATTGATTAGGCTGTCATTATTCAGTTCATAAGGAACGGTAATCATAATGAACTATCAATCAGAAAAAAGACTAGAAAGAAGACTGTATGGATAATCGCCCAATTGGTTTTTTGGATTCGGGTGTCGGGGGCTTGACCGTTGTGCGCGAGCTCATGCGCCAGCTTCCCCATGAAGAAATCGTCTATATTGGAGATTCGGCACGGGCTCCCTATGGTCCCCGTCCTGCTGAGCAAATTCGTGAATATACTTGGCAGTTGGTCAACTTTCTTTTGACCAAGGATGTCAAAATGATTGTCATTGCTTGTAATACTGCGACTGCGGTCGTCTGGGAAGAAATCAAGGCTCAACTAGATATTCCTGTCCTAGGTGTTATTTTGCCAGGAGCTTCGGCAGCTATCAAGTCCAGTCAAGGTGGGAAAATAGGTGTGATTGGAACGCCCATGACGGTACAATCAGATATCTATCGTCAGAAAATTCATGATCTGGCTCCAGACTTACAGGTGGAGAGTTTGGCCTGTCCCAAGTTTGCCCCCTTGGTCGAGTCTGGCGCCCTGTCAACCAGTGTTACCAAGAAAGTGGTCTATGAAACCCTGCGTCCCTTGGTTGGAAAGGTGGATAGCCTGATTTTGGGTTGTACCCATTATCCATTGCTCAGACCTATTATTCAAAATGTCATGGGACCAAAGGTTCAGCTCATCGATAGTGGAGCAGAGTGCGTACGGGACATCTCAGTCTTACTTAATTATTTTGAAATCAATCGTGGTCGCGATGCTGGACCACTTAATCACCGTTTTTACACAACAGCCAGCAGCCAAAGTTTTGCACAAATTGGTGAAGAATGGCTGGAAAAAGAGATTCATGTGGAGCATGTAGAATTATGACAAATAAAATTTATGAATATAAGGATGAACAGGACTGGTATGTCGGGTCCTATGGTATTTTTGGTGGCGTCCGGACGTTGACGGATGATGACTTGGATTTTCCTCTATTGGAGTTTGCCCAAAGATTTCGAGATGAGGATCGAGGTTTTCCTGTTTCTGTTACTGTTTTACGCTATGGTTCTCTCTACCGTTTATTGTCTTTTGTGGTAGATATCCTCAACCAAGAAATGGGACGAAATGTAGAAGTCATTCAACGTCAGGGGGGGGTTCTCTTAGTTGAAAATGGGCAACTCCTGCATGTAGAATTGCCTAAAGAAGGTGTTGATGTAGAAGCATTCTTTGAGACAAACAAGGTCAGAGAAACCTTATTGATTGCGACTCGTAACGAAGGCAAGACCAAAGAGTTCCGAGCTATCTTTGATAAGTTAGGCTACGATGTGGAAAATCTTAATGACTATCCTGACCTGCCTGAAGTAGCTGAAACAGGCATGACCTTCGAAGAAAATGCCCGTCTCAAGGCAGAAACCATTTCTCAATTAACGGGCAAGATGGTTTTGGCAGATGATTCTGGTCTCAAAGTCGATGTCCTTGGTGGCTTACCAGGCGTCTGGTCAGCTCGTTTCGCAGGTGTGGGAGCAACTGACCGTGAAAATAATGCCAAACTCTTGCACGAATTGGCCATGGTCTTTGAACTCAAGGACCGCTCGGCTCAGTTCCACACAACCCTAGTCGTAGCCAGCCCAAATAAGGAAAGTTTAGTTGTTGAAGCAGACTGGTCAGGTTATATTAACTTTGAACCTAAGGGTGAAAATGGCTTTGGCTATGATCCCCTCTTCCTTGTAGGAGAAACAGGTGAGTCATCAGCTGAATTAACCCTGGAAGAAAAAAATAGTCAATCTCACCGTGCCTTAGCCGTTAAGAAACTTTTGGAGGTATTTCCATCATGGCAAAGCAAACCATCATTGTAATGAGCGATTCCCATGGCGATAGCTTGATTGTGGAAGAAGTCCGTGATCGCTATGTGGGCAAAGTCGATGCCGTTTTTCATAACGGCGATTCTGAACTACGTCCGGATTCTCCACTTTGGGAGGGCATCCGCGTTGTTAAAGGGAACATGGACTTCTACGCCGGCTACCCAGAACGTCTGGTGACTGAGCTTGGTTCGACCAAGATTATCCAAACTCATGGTCACTTGTTTGACATCAATTTCAACTTTCAAAAGTTGGACTACTGGGCTCAGGAGGAAGAGGCCGCTATCTGCCTCTATGGTCACTTGCATGTGCCAAGTGCTTGGTTGGAAGGCAAGATCCTCTTTCTAAATCCAGGTTCTATCAGTCAACCACGAGGTACCATCAGAGAATGTCTCTATGCTCGTGTGGAGATTGATGATAGTTACTTCAAAGTGGACTTTTTGACACGAGATCACGAGGTGTATCCAGGTTTGTCCAAGGAGTTTAGCCGATGATTGCCAAGGAGTTTGAGACTTTCTTGTTGGGGCAGGAGGAAACTTTTTTGACCCCTGCTAAAAATCTAGCTGTGTTGATTGATACCCACAATGCGGATCATGCGACCCTCTTGCTCAGTCAGATGACCTATACCCGTGTTCCTGTTGTGACAGATGAAAAACAGTTTGTTGGGACGATTGGACTCAGAGATATTATGGCTTATCAGATGGAGCATGACTTGAGCCAAGAAATCATGGCGGATACGGATATCGTTCATATGACAAAAACGGACGTAGCGGTTGTTTCGCCTGATTTCACCATTACGGAGGTCTTGCACAAGCTAGTAGATGAGTCCTTCTTACCGGTTGTGGATGCAGAGGGTATTTTCCAAGGGATTATTACGCGCAAGTCCATCCTCAAGGCCGTTAATGCCCTCTTGCATGACTTTAGTAAGGAATATGAGATTCGATGCCAATGAGAGACAGGATTTCAGCCTTTTTAGAGGAAAAGCAGGGCTTGTCTGTCAATTCCAAGCAGTCCTATAAGTATGATTTGGAGCAATTTTTAGACATGGTAGGTGAGCGGATTTCTGAGACCAGTCTCAAGATTTACCAAGCCCAGCTAGCCAATCTAAAAATCAGCGCCCAGAAGCGAAAGATTTCGGCCTGTAACCAATTTCTATACTTTCTCTATCAAAAAGGAGAGGTGGACAGCTTTTACCGCTTGGAATTAGCCAAACAAGCTGAAAAGAAGACGGAAAAGCCAGAGATTCTATACCTAGACTCTTTTTGGCAGGAAAGCGACCATCCAGAGGGACGCTTGCTAGCGCTCTTAATCCTAGAAATGGGGCTCTTGCCCAGTGAGATTTTAGCCATCAAGGTTGCGGACATCAATCTGGATTTTCAGGTGTTGCGAATCAGCAAGGCTTCCCAACAGAGGATTGTCAGCATTCCCACGACCTTGCTTTCGGAGTTGGAACCCTTGATGGGCCAGATATATCTCTTTGAAAGGGGAGGGAAAGCCTATTCTCGTCAGTGGGCCTTTCGTCAGTTAGAAGCTTTTGTCAAGGAGAAAGGTTTCTCAACCTTATCAGCTCAAGTCTTACGTGAACAGTTTATTCTAAGACAAATAGAAAACAAGGTCGATTTGTACGAAATTGCAAAAAAATTAGGATTAAAAACAGTCCTGACCTTAGAAAAATATAGATAATGGATATTAAATTAAAAGATTTTGAAGGGCCCCTGGACTTGCTCTTGCACCTGGTTTCTAAGTATCAGATGGATATCTACGATGTGCCCATTACGGAAGTTATCGAACAGTATCTAGCCTATGTCTCAACCCTGCAGGCCATGCGTCTGGAAGTGACGGGTGAGTACATGGTTATGGCCAGTCAGCTCATGTTGATTAAGAGCCGCAAGCTCTTGCCAAAGGTAGCGGAAGTGACAGATTTGGAAGATGACCTGGAGCAGGATCTTCTCTCTCAAATTGAAGAATACCGCAAGTTCAAGCTCTTGGGGGAGCACTTGGAAGCCAAACACCAAGAACGGGCCCAGCACTATTCCAAAGCGCCGACAGAGTTGATATACGAAGATGCGGAGCTTGTGCATGACAAGACGACCATTGATCTCTTTTTGGCTTTTTCAAATATCCTAGCCAAGAAAAAAGAGGAGTTTGCACAGAACCACACGACTATCTTGAGGGATGAGTATAAGATTGAGGACATGATGATTATCGTGAAAGAGTCCTTGGCTGGACGAGATCAATTGCGCTTGCAGGATTTGTTTAAGGAAGCCCAGAATCTCCAAGAGGTCATCACCCTCTTTTTGGCAACCCTAGAGTTAATCAAAACCCAGGAGCTAACCCTCGTACAAGAGGAGAGTTTCGGAGATATTTATCTCATGGAAAAGAAGGAAGAAAGTCAAGTGGCCCAAAGCTAGACTTGATAGAGAGGAAAGATGAGTACTTTAGCAAAAATAGAAGCGCTCTTGTTTGTAGCGGGTGAAGATGGGATTAGAGTCCGCCAGTTAGCTGAACTCCTCTCTCTGCCACCGACAGGCATCCAACAGAGTTTAGAAAAATTAGCCCAGAAGTATGAAAAGGCCCCAGATTCCAGTTTGGCTCTAATTGAGACAGGGGGCGCTTATAGATTGGTGACCAAGCCTCAATTTGCAGAGATTTTGAAGGAATACTCTAAGGCACCTATCAACCAGAGTTTATCTCGGGCTGCCCTTGAAACCTTGTCCATCATTGCTTACAAACAGCCCATCACACGGATAGAGATTGATGCCATCCGTGGGGTCAACTCGAGTGGGGCCTTGGCAAAGTTGCAGGCCTTTGACTTGATACGAGAAGACGGGAAAAAAGAAGTGTTGGGTCGCCCCAACCTCTATGTGACTACAGATTATTTCCTAGATTACATGGGAATTAACCATTTGGAAGAATTACCAGTGATTGATGAGCTTGAGATTCAAGCCCAAGAAAGCCAATTATTTGGTGAAAGGATAGAAGAAGATGAGAATCAATAAGTATATTGCCCACGCAGGTGTGGCCAGTAGGAGAAAAGCAGAAGAGCTGATCAAGCAAGGTTTGGTGACGGTTAACGGCCAAGTGGTACGTGAACTAGCAACCACTATCAAGTCAGGCGATAAGGTTGAAGTTGAAGGCCAACCTATCTACAACGAAGAAAAGGTCTATTATCTGCTTAACAAACCACGCGGTGTCATTTCCAGTGTGATAGATGACAAGGGCCGCAAGACGGTTGTCGACCTCTTGCCCAACGTGAAAGAGCGCATCTACCCTGTAGGTCGTTTGGACTGGGATACATCAGGAGTTTTGATTTTGACTAATGATGGGGATTTTACGGATGAGATGATTCACCCTCGTAATGAGATTGACAAGGTTTATGTCGCGCGTGTTAAAGGTGTGGCCAATAAGGATAATCTCCGCCCCTTGACCCGTGGACTTGAGATTGATGGTAAGAAAACCAAACCGGCTGTCTATGAGATTCTCAAAGTGGACCCAGTCAAAAACCGCTCTGTGGTGCAGTTGACTATCCATGAAGGGCGTAACCACCAGGTTAAAAAGATGTTTGAAGCTGTCGGTCTCCAAGTAGATAAGTTGTCACGGACCCGTTTTGGACATCTAGACTTGACAGGACTTCGTCCAGGAGAATCCCGTCGTCTTAATAAAAAAGAAATCAGCCAACTACACACCATGGCTGTAACCAAGAAATAATGAAACGAATTTTAATAGCGCCTGTGCGCTTTTACCAACGGTTTATCTCACCAGCCTTTCCACCCTCTTGTCGCTTTGAGCCGACTTGTTCCAACTACATGATTCAGGCTATTGAAAAACATGGCT
This sequence comes from Streptococcus sp. 2741, assembly GCF_013276315.1. Taxonomy (NCBI): domain Bacteria; kingdom Bacillati; phylum Bacillota; class Bacilli; order Lactobacillales; family Streptococcaceae; genus Streptococcus; species Streptococcus sp. 2741. Next base: position 6,324 of record NZ_VMKU01000031.1, read on the forward strand.
TCAAGGGTGTTTTGATGGGCTTGGCTCGGATTTTACGTTGCCATCCCTGGTCGAAAACAGGTAAGGACTCCGTCCCAGACCACTTTTCCCTCAAACGGAATCAAGAAGGGGAATGAGGTGAGGTAAATAGATTTCAAAATGATAAAAACGCATCCTATCAGGTTTGAGTGAACTTGATAGGATGCGTTTTAGAATGTCAAAATTTTATACTCTTCGAAAATCTCTTCAAACCACGTCAGCTTCTATCTGCAACCTCAAA
>NZ_VMKU01000031.1:6606-24778 GCF_013276315.1 Streptococcus sp. 2741
ATTTTCATTGAGTATTAAATTGAGTTTGAAGTGGCTTATTTCAAAGCTTTTTGTGTGTCTTCAATCATGAGTTTTGTTGATTCAAGACCTCCTCCACTTAGATACCAGAGGTCTGGTGTTAGTTGGATAATCTTACCATTTTTAGCGGCAGGTGTTTCAGCGATAAGGGCATTTTCTAGGACACCGTCGTTGCTAGAGTTGTCCCCACCGATGGCAAGAGTACGGTTGATGACAAAGAGGATGTCAGGATTGATTTCTTTGACACTTTCAAAGCTGACTTCTTGTCCGTGGCGAGAATCTTCAAATTGAGTATCAGTTGGCTTGAATTTCAAGGTTTGGTACAAGAAAGAGAAACGAGATTGGGCACCAAAGGCAGCCATTTTTCCTTCATTGAGGAGGATGGCAAGGGCTTTTTTGTCAGAGCTTTCATTTTTAGTAGCGACTTCTTGGATGCTCTTGTCTAGCTTGTCCAATTCTTCCTTGGCTTTCTGTGTACTAGTTTCACCAAAGGCGCTTGCTAGGGATTCGATATTAGTCTTGGTAGAAGTCCAGTAGTCGTCCTTGCTTGCTTGGAAGAGAACTGTTGGGGCGATTTCTTTGAATTTGTCTACGAATTTTTGTGTACGTAGGGAAGCAATAATCAAATCAGGCTCAAGGGCGGCGATAGCTTCTAAATCAGGTTCTCTCATAGAACCAACATTTTTAACTTTTCCAGCTAGGTCTTTGAGATAGGTTGGTACTGTTTTTGTAGGCATTCCAACGATATTTTTTTCAAATCCTAGAGCACGAATAGTATCCGCAGCGCCGAGGTCAAAGGTCACAATCTTTTCAGGAACTTTGGAAAGTTTGACTTCGTCTAGTGAACTTTTAATGGTTATCTCTGTTGGAGCAGAGTTGCTTGTTTCCGACTGACTAGTGCTTGAGTTTGTATTTGTACTGCATGCACCAAGTAGAAGCAAGAAGCTGGCCACTAGGGCAGTGAAATAAAGTTTAAGGGATGTTTTCATGATTTCTCCTTTTTAAAATGTGATAACGATTTAGGGAGTCTCTTGGTCTTATTGACTAAGAGACCGAAGGTTCTCTAACTTGAGCTTCTATGTTACTAGCTATAGATACAGATCTTTTTGCCATTGATATCAGCTAGCGTGATGGGAATCTCATAAAGTTGACTGAGCAGGTCAGCCTGCATGATTTGATTGGTTCTTCCCTTGCTAAAGACCTGGCCGTCCTTGAAGGCGACAATTTCATCTGCATACTGACTGGCCATGTTGATATCGTGGAGGACGATGATAATGGTCTTGCCGAGTTCCCCCACCAGTCGTCGAAGAATCTGCATCATGCTGACGCTTTGCTTGATATCGAGATTGTTGAGTGGTTCGTCCAGCAAGATAAAGTCCGTATCCTGGGCCAGTACCATAGCGATAAAGACGCGCTGGAGTTGCCCCCCAGACAGGCTATTGATGTAGCGGTCTTTTAAGTTGGTCAGTTCCAAATAGTCTAGCGTTTCTCGGATTTTTTCCCAGTCTTTTGATCTAAGTCGACCTCGGCTGTAGGGAAAACGTCCAAAACTGACCAGTTCTTCAACAGTCAATTTGGCTTGGTAATTGATTTTCTGTTTTAGGATAGTCAGTTCTTGAGCCAGTTCTTGTGAATTCCAGCTCTCGATTTCACGTCCTTTGATACTGAGAACTCCCTGATCTTTCTTGGTTAGTCTGCTCATGATGGAGAGGAGAGTCGATTTTCCAGCACCATTTGGACCAATAAAGGCTGTCAGTTTTTGAGGACTGACTTCAAGCGAAATGCCTTGCAAAATATCCTGTTTTTGAATGGATTTGTCAATGTTTTCCAGTTTCACTGACGCGCCCTCCTGTATAGTAAGATAAAGAATAAAAGGCCACCCACGCTCTCAATGATCATGCTGATGCGAATTTCCAGTGCAAAGACTCGTTCAATCAGAGCCTGCCCCAAGGTCAAACTAATAAATCCAATCAGAATGGCTACGATAAAGAGCAACTTGTGGCGATAGTCTTTGACGATTAGGTAGGTTAGGTTGGCCAGCATAAAGCCGAAGAAGACCATAGGACCTACCAAGGCAGTGGCCGTTGAGGTCAAAAGCACGATGCCCCAGAGGAGTTCTTTCTGTTCTTTTTCAACATCGAGCCCCAATATTTGAGCCGTTTCTCTTTGTAGGTGCAAGACATCCAGAATGACTGCTTTCCGAAAGAAAAAGATTGTCAAAGCAAGGATAATCAGAGAACCAATGGCTAGGATGGAAGTGTTGAGATGTTGAAAGGAGGCAAAGAGACTATTCTGCAGTTTATCGTATTCGTTTGGATCCATCAGGACCTGAAGGAAGGTACTGATATTTCGAAAGAGACTTCCGAGCGCTAGACAAATCAGCAGGATGAAGACCAGATCTTGCTTCATCAGCGTCTTCAAGTAGCCTTGTAAGGCAAGAAAGAAGAGGGATTGGACAAGAAGTAAGACTAGGAATTCTAAGATAGGGGACTTACCAAGTTGAAGAAACTTGCTTTCAAAAACCAGTAGTAGGGTTTGTAGTAGGACGTAGAAGGATTCGATTCCTAAAATACTAGGCGTCAGGAATCGATTTTCCGTCAGGGTTTGAAAACTAATGGTCGAAATCCCAGTCGCGATGGCTACCAAGAGATAAACGATGATCTTTTGGGAACGCAACTTCCAAGTAAAGGCTGACAAGTGAGTGATGGGCCAAAAGTAGAGAAGACAAGCTCCGATGGCAAGAATAATGAGAATCCAGAAGAGCTTGGTATGTTTGCTTTTAGTCTGCATCTTTTCGTCCCCCTCTCCAGAGAAGTAGGATAAAGACGAGGCTACCAATGATTCCTAGCAAGAGACTGACAGACAACTCATAGGGTCTGATCAGAACTCGGGATAGGATATCGCAAGCCAGAACTAGATTGGCACCAACCAGTGCGACCATGAGTTTGGTTTGACTCAGATTATCTCCATAACGCTTGCGAATAAGATTGGGAACAATAACTCCAAGAAATGGTAAGGCACCCACGGTAATCATGGTGACGCTTGTCGTTAATGCAATCAGAAAGAGAGCTAGTTTTTCAAGTAGGGAGTAAGAAATCCCCAAACTTTCACTGGTTTCTTTTCCTAGATTCATGATGGTAAAAGTTTGGGATAATTTCCAAACGGCTATCAGGATAATGAGGCCTAAGAAGAGCCACTCATACTGATGGGTCTGAATCATGGAGAAGGATCCTTGGGTCCAAGCAGTCATACTCTGAACCAGATTGAAACGATAGGCGATAACTTCTGTGACTGAGTCGATAATCCCACTATAGATGATTCCAATCAGAGGCAACATCCACCTTTCCTTTACAGTAAAAATGGTCATAAAGGCTAGGAAGAAGAGGGTAAATATGATGGATGAAACAAAAGCGAAGAGCATCTTTTGGGTTAGACTCGCAGACGGAAAGATAAAGAGGCTCAATACCATTCCCAGTTTGGCGGCTTCAGTGGTTCCAACTGTACTCGGAGCAGCAAACTGATTTTGAGTGATGGTCTGCATGAGAAGGCCTGCCATACTCATACTAGAGGCCGCAAGGAGAATACTGATGGTTCTTGGAAGACGGGACTCCTGAAATAGTAGCCAGGTCTGCTGGTCGAAAGCAAAGAGTTTTCCCCATGAAAAATCACTGGTTCCAATGCTAATAGAGAGAAAGACTAGGAGCAGAAGTAAGCCAATTAAATAATGAGAAAGTTTCATACCCCGTCCTTTCATGTAGATTTGGTATCGAAAGATACCTGCGGATATTACTGTAACATGTTTTTTCTAATCTGTCAATAAAATTTCTGACAATTTAATGTAAAAAAGAAAGAAAAATTCCTGAAAGAATATCTGTCTCTCTTTTTTATAGGAAAACTGAGTAAGAAACTATCCACCTTCCCACTATCCTTCTCCTCTAAAAAGTGGTAAAATGGATGAAAGAAAGAAGGAACTGAAATGACAACATTATTTTCAAAAATTAAAGAAGTAACAGAACTTGCTGCGATCTCAGGTCATGAAGCGCCTGTCCGTGCTTATCTTCGTGAAAAATTGACACCGCACGTGGATGAAGTGGTGACAGATGGCTTGGGTGGTATTTTCGGAATTAAACATTCAGAAGCTGCAGATGCACCGCGTGTCTTGGTCGCTTCTCACATGGATGAAGTTGGTTTTATGGTCAGCGAAATCAAGCCAGATGGTACCTTCCGTGTGGTAGAAATCGGTGGTTGGAATCCTATGGTGGTTAGCAGTCAACGTTTCAAACTCTTGACTCGTGACGGTCGTGAAATTCCTGTGATTTCGGGTTCTGTCCCTCCACATTTGACTCGTGGAAAGGGTGGACCAACCATGCCTGCTATTGCAGATATCGTCTTTGATGGCGGTTTTGCGGATAAGGCTGAGGCAGAAAGCTTTGGCATCCGTCCTGGCGACACCATCGTGCCAGATAGTTCTGCAATCTTGACAGCCAATGAAAAAAATATCATTTCAAAAGCTTGGGACAACCGCTACGGTGTTCTCATGGTGAGCGAGTTGGCGGAAGCTCTGTCAGGTCAAAAACTCGGAAATGAACTCTATCTGGGTTCTAACGTCCAAGAAGAAGTTGGTCTCCGCGGTGCTCATACATCTACAACCAAGTTTGACCCAGAAGTCTTCCTTGCAGTTGACTGTTCACCAGCAGGTGATGTCTACGGTGGTCAAGGCAAGATTGGAGATGGAACCTTGATTCGTTTCTACGATCCAGGTCACTTGCTTCTCCCAGGAATGAAAGATTTCCTTTTGACAACGGCTGAAGAAGCTGGAATCAAGTACCAATACTACTGTGGTAAAGGCGGAACAGACGCTGGCGCAGCTCATCTGAAAAATGGCGGTGTTCCATCTACAACAATCGGTGTTTGCGCTCGTTATATCCATTCTCACCAAACCCTCTATGCAATGGATGACTTCCTAGAAGCCCAAGCTTTCTTGCAAGCCTTGGTGAAGAAATTGGATCGTTCAACGGTTGATTTGATTAAAAATTATTAAACCATAAGGGAGGTGGTAGGGATGGTAGAACCAAACCTAGAAAGCCTTATAAAAGATCTTTACAATTATGCTCGACATGATTTGAGTGAGGATTTAGTTGCTGCTCTCCTAGAGACTGCAAAAAAACTGCCTACTACAAATGAGCAATTGCTGGCAGTCCGTCTCTCAGGTCTGGTCAATCGTGAATTGCTCAAGAATCCCAAACATCCGGCACCTGAGTTGCTCAACTTGGCCCGCTTTATCAAAAGAGAAGAGGCTAAGTACAGAGGAACTGCGGCTTCTGCGCTTATGTATGGGGAGATTTTTAAAATGCTTTGATTCCATTGTGGATCAAAGTATTTTTTGGTACGACGGGCATGTCGTGCATCTGAGGTGTAAGTCCTCGGTGGGCACCTGCTACCGGTGAACCCAATAGCGATTCCTAAGCCTGACTATCGTGAGGTAGCGGATTAAAACGGTCTGGAGATAGACCGTTTTAAGTCTGACACTGGAAATAAGAATCGTTAGAGGAAGGGATAGCGAAATCGTGGCTCTACGAACAGGAAGGTGATAGTAAGGCGTATATAGCGGATAAGGGGGCCAGAAACTCTAAAGTCCAAAAAGGTAGTCGTAACCTATATGCGTAAATCACGAGAGTAATTGAATTCGGACTAAGGTTTGTGTGAAAAAGATAAATCTTTCTAGAGTCTAAAGACTCTGCGTCAGATTTCCTATTTTCACTCTAACCTTTTAACGTCCTCATATCTTGTATAAACGAGGAAAGATGTAGGACTTATCCCGTGAGGTCTCATGAGCGCTGAAAGCGTAGTAACAAGGAATCATGAGAAGTCAGCCGAACCCATAGTAGTGAGGAAACTTCTGTAATGGAAGTGGAGCGAAGTGAGGAATCGTCAAACGGTAGGGTATAGGCTGTTTGAAGGGTGCTACGAAAAAGATAGGGTAAGGTGAAATTATAGCGGGATGAAATAAGATATGAACAAATTGATTGGGGGAATTAAATCGCTTTCTATCGATGTTTTAGAAGATACAGTGCCCTAGTCCAACTTCAATATACTATAAAAGAACAGATGGAAGCAATTATGATTGACTTCTATCTTTAAAATAAATGGTCTGATAGGAAAAACGTGACTCCTCATAAAATATAGTATAGTACAGATGGAAGGCTTTTGTAGACTGGAGGACGAAGGAGTTTAGAAACTCTCGTTAAAAGTTAGTTGAACCGGAGTATGGTGATGTAAATCATTATCAAAAATTATTTCTAAATCGAAATAGTTGACAGTTGAAAGGACAAGTGTTACAATTATTCTATTCATTTCGATATCGAAATAATTGGAGGTGTTATGAAAGATAGTCATTTGCTAGCCCATCATATTCGTTTGTTGAATGGGCGGATTTTTCAGAAGTTACTGAGCCAAGATCCTGAGGCTCTTTATAGGGGTGAGCAGGGTAAGATTTTAGCGGTTTTATGGAATAGTAAAACTGGCTGCGCAACTGCGACAGATATCGCGCTTGCGACTGGGCTTGCGAATAATACGCTGACGACTATGATAAAAAAGCTAGAGGAACAAAAGCTTGTAATTGTTAGTCCGTGTGGAAAAGACAAGCGTAAGAAGTATTTAGTTTTAACGGAGTTAGGCAAGTCCCAGAAAGAAGTGGGGCATCGTGTTAGTCAGAAATTGGATACGATCTTTTACAAAGGATTTTCAGAGGAAGAAATTCGGCAATTTGAAGCCTTTCAAGAAAGAATTTTGGCGAATCTGAAAGAGAAGGCAAAAGAGGATTAAAATAGATCAAATTAGCTGTTTATAAGTAAAGGCCGCTTTCGACTTTGTTTTCCAACTCTTAGGACAAGGAAACTATGTGGTTAGTTATGGTCAGACTCAGATTGATGGCCTTGCTTATGCCCAGTACAATATCTTCCGTTTAGAAAATGGAAAAATTGTAGAGCATTGGGACAATAAGGAAGTCATGCCTAAGGTAGAAGACATGACCAATCGAGGAAAGTTTTAAAATGAGGACAAAGAATGATTGAATACAAAAATGTAGCACTGCGCTACACAGAAAAGGATGTCTTGAGAGATGTCAACTTACAGATTGAGGATGGGGAATTTATGGTTTTAGTTGGGCCATCTGGCTCAGGTAAGACGACCATGATTAAGATGATTAACCGTCTCTTGGAACCGACTGATGGAAATATTTATATGGATGGCAAGCGCATCAAAGACTATGATGAGCGTGAACTTCGTCTGTCTACTGGTTATGTTTTACAGGCCATTGCCCTATTTCCAAATCTAACGGTTGCGGAAAATATTGCCCTGATTCCTGAGATGAAGGGCTGGACTAAGGAAGAAATTGCTCAGAAAACAGAAGAGCTTTTGGGCAAGGTTGGTTTACCAGTAGCTGAGTATGGGCATCGTTTGCCTAGTGAACTATCTGGTGGAGAACAGCAACGGGTTGGTATTGTCCGTGCTATGATTGGTCAGCCTAAGATTCTCCTCATGGATGAGCCTTTTTCGGCTCTTGATGCTATTTCGAGAAAACAGTTGCAGGTTCTGACAAAAGAATTGCATAAAGAGTTTGGGATGACAACGATTTTTGTAACCCATGATACGGATGAAGCTTTGAAATTGGCGGACCGTATTGCTGTCTTGCAGGATGGAGAGATTCGTCAGGTGTCGAATCCTGAGACTATTTTAAAAGCTCCTGCAACAGACTTTGTTGCAGACTTGTTTGGAGGTAGTATTCATGACTAATTTAATTGCAACTTTTCAGGATCGTTTTGGTGATTGGTTGACAGCCCTATCTCAACATTTGCAGTTGTCACTTTTGACCTTGTTACTAGCTATTTTGCTTGCGATTCCCTTGGCTGTTTATCTTCGCTATCATGAGAAGTTGGCGGATTGGGTCTTACAGATTGCAGGGATTTTCCAGACCATCCCGTCTCTGGCCTTGTTGGGGCTCTTTATTCCCTTGATGGGAATTGGAACCTTGCCGGCTTTGACAGCACTAGTAATTTATGCGATCTTTCCGATTTTACAAAATACCATCACTGGACTCAAGGGAATTGATCCGAGTCTGCAAGAGGCTGGGATTGCCTTTGGGATGACTAGATGGGAGCGACTCAAGAAGTTTGAAATTCCACTGGCTATGCCGGTTATCATGTCTGGGATTCGGACGGCAGCAGTGTTGATTATCGGTACGGCAACCTTGGCTGCCTTGATTGGTGCTGGGGGACTAGGTTCCTTTATCCTTTTGGGAATTGACCGTAATAATGCCAGTCTGATTTTGATTGGGGCCCTTTCTTCAGCAGTGCTTGCCATTGCCTTTAACTTCCTACTAAAAGTGATGGAAAAAGCAAAATTGCGGACGATTTTTTCTGGTTTTGCCTTGGTGACCATATTGCTTGGTTTGTCTTATAGCCCAGCCCTCTTAGCTCAAAAAGAGAAAGAGAACTTGGTCATTGCTGGGAAATTGGGTCCAGAACCAGAAATTTTGGCCAATATGTATAAGCTCCTCATTGAAGAAAATACCAGTATGACTGCGACTGTTAAACCAAATTTTGGGAAAACAAGCTTTCTCTATGAAGCTCTGAAAAAAGGCGATATTGACATCTATCCTGAATTTACAGGAACGGTGACTGAAAGTTTACTTCAGCCATCACCGAAAGTGAGTCATGAGCCAGAGCAGGTTTATGATGTAGCGCGTGATGGTATTGCCAAACAGGATCATCTAGCCTATCTCAAACCCATGTCTTATCAAAATACCTATGCTGTAGCTGTTCCGAAAAAGATTGCTCAAGAATATGGCTTGAAGACCATTTCGGACTTGAAAAAAGTGGAAGGGCAGCTGAAGGCAGGTTTTACTCTCGAGTTTAATGACCGTGAAGACGGAAATAAGGGCTTGCAGTCAATGTATGGTCTCAATCTTAATGTGGCGACCATGGAGCCAGCCCTTCGCTATCAGGCAATTCAGTCAGGTGATATTCAAATCACGGATGCCTATTCAACCGATGCAGAGTTGGCACGTTATGATTTACAGGTATTGGACGATGACAAACAACTCTTCCCACCTTATCAAGGGGCTCCACTGATGAAAGAAGCTCTTCTCAAGAAACATCCAGAGTTGGAAACAGTTCTCAATAAATTGGCTGGTAAAATTACTGAAAGCCAGATGAGCCAGCTCAACTATCAAGTCGGTGTTGAAGGCAAGTCAGCAGAACAAGTAGCCAAGGAATTTCTACAAGAACAAGGTTTGTTGAAGAAATGATGGGGTAGAGACTTTAAACATACTGAACTCAACTTCCTTAAACGACTAGATAAAAGAATGCTCAGACAATTTCGTCTGGGCTTTTTTGATGTGAGAATGACTGAATGTCACTTAAAATGGAAAGAAAGAGAAAATTTTCATGATTTTCTAAAATTTTACTGTAAAGACAGTTGACTATTCATAAAATAGGTGTATAATATTTTGTGAACTACTTAACAAATAAGGGGTTTCAGCTCATGTCGACTAAGGTTAGAAATCTTGTGTATAGGCAGTTCATTATCTAATAGAGCGTTGCGTCCGAAAGTCTATCCAGACACGGCTCTTTAAAAACAAAAGGAGAAATGATGCATACTTATTTGCAAAAGAAAATTGAAAATATCAAAACAACCCTAGGTGAAATGTCAGGTGGTTACCGTCGTATGGTTGCGGCTATGGCTGATTTAGGATTTTCAGGAACTATGAAGGCTATCTGGGATGACCTCTTTGCCCATCGTAGTTTTGCCCAGTGGATTTATTTGCTGGTTTTAGGAAGTTTTCCTCTCTGGCTGGAGTTGGTTTACGAACATCGTATTGTTGACTGGATTGGGATGATTTGTAGCTTGACAGGGATTATCTGTGTAATCTTTGTATCGGAAGGTCGAGCAAGTAATTATCTTTTTGGCTTGATTAACTCTGTTATTTACCTTATTTTGGCCCTACAGAAAGGCTTTTATGGTGAGGTGCTGACGACACTTTACTTCACAGTCATGCAGCCAATTGGACTTCTAGTTTGGATTTATCAGGCACAGTTTAAGAAGGAAAAGCAGGAGTTTGTCGCGCGTAAACTGGACGGCAAGGGCTGGACAAAGTATCTTTCCATTAGTGTGCTTTGGTGGTTGGCCTTTGGCTTCATTTATCAGTCTATTGGTGCCAATCGTCCCTATCGTGATTCAATCACAGATGCAACCAATGGGGTAGGGCAAATCCTCATGACAGCTGTTTACCGTGAACAGTGGATATTCTGGGCGGCTACCAATGTCTTTTCAATCTATCTCTGGTGGGGAGAAAGCCTGCAAATTCAAGGGAAATATCTAATTTATCTCATTAACAGTCTAGTTGGTTGGTATCAATGGAGCAAGGCAGCTAAGCAGAATACTGATTTACTTAACTAGGAAAAGATGTTTGAAAGTGCTGTTTTGAGATTTCGATTAAAACAGATATAGTTGATAATCAAGGATTTATAGTATGAAAAAGAGGATCGGCGGGTCCTCTTTTGTTGTTGAAAAGATAAAAAACTCAGTAACCTAGAAATAAGACAACTGAGCTTTACTCTATATTCAATTTTTAGGAATGAGAAGGTCTAGATAAAATTGGACAACTTCCTGGTCTGTGAAATCTTGACCTTTTTTGAGCCACCAGGTCAATGTCTCGATAAAGTTGGACACGACCAAGTGTTGGAGGTAAGAAGTAGGTAGACTTGGGTGAGTTTGCTTCAAATCAGCAGCCAGCATGGGATAGACGTGGTGCTCAAGCTCTCTCTGTAGTTGACGGAGGAAATAGTCATTTTTGGAGAATAGTAGACTGGTGATATGGTCTTGGTTTTTCTGAAAATGCAGAAAGAGGTGGGCTAGGTAATCTTCGGTTGAAATGGCTTGCTCTCTTTCAAAAAGATGATGGAAGAGGTAGCGGCAGAGCTGGTCCAGAAGAAGCTCCTTACTCTCATAGTGACAGTAAAAGGTGGATCGTCCCACATCTGCGAGATCAATGATATCCTGAACAGTAGTGGCCTCGTAACCCTTAGCATTCAAAAGTTGTATAAAAGCTTGATAGATGGCTTTTTTGGTTTTGCTGATACGGCGGTCAATGTTAGTCATATGGACACTTAAGGCAAATTGTTCAGAACTGAATAAAGCTGACGTTTTGCTTCTATCCTTTCTTTGAGTTTTAGTGGATAATGATAATGAACAAGGTGTTCATAAATCTATTATAACAAAGGAATGAGAAATATGAAGGCAAAATATGCTGTTTGGGTGGCTTTTTTCTTAAATTTGACTTATGCCATTGTTGAGTTTATTGCAGGTGGAGTATTTGGTTCTAGCGCTGTTCTTGCTGACTCTGTGCATGACTTGGGAGATGCGATTGCAATTGGAATATCAGCTTTTCTAGAAACAATCTCCAATCGTGAAGAAGACAATCAGTACACCTTGGGCTATAAGCGGTTTAGCCTGCTAGGAGCCTTGGTAACAGCTGTGATTCTCGTAACGGGCTCTGTTCTAGTCATTTTGGAAAATGTCACGAAGATTTTGCATCCGCAACCAGTCAATGATGAGGGGATTCTCTGGTTAGGAATTATTGCGATTACTATCAATCTGTTAGCGAGTCTGGTGGTTGGTAAGGGAAAGACAAAGAATGAGTCTATTCTGAGTTTGCATTTTCTGGAAGATACGCTAGGGTGGGTAGCTGTTATCCTGATGGCGATTGTTCTTCGATTTACGGACTGGTATATCCTAGATCCTCTTTTGTCCCTTGTCATTTCTTTCTTTATTCTTTCAAAAACCCTTCCACGTTTTTGGTCTACACTCAAGATTTTCTTGGATGCTGTGCCAGAAGGTCTTGATATCAAGCAAGTAAAGAGTGGCCTGGAGCGATTGGACAATGTGGCCAGCCTTAATCAGCTTAATCTCTGGACTATGGATGCTTTGGAAAAAAATGCCATTGTCCATGTTTGTCTAAAAGAAATGGAACATATGGAAACTTGTAAAGAGTCTATTCGAATTTTCCTAAAAGATTGTGGTTTTCAAAATATTACCATTGAAATTGATGCTGACCTAGAAACTCACCAAACCCATAAGCGAAAGGTGTGTGACTTGGAACGGAGTTATGAGCATCAACATTAGAAAAAAGTGAAAAATACTTGGGTACTATCTTATTTGGAATAGAGTAATTTCTTTATTATTTAAATATTTCAAAAATTGGTAAGAGAAGAGCATTGTATAAACTCCAGATATATGATTGTTAATGATAAAAATTTTTCGATTAGGTGCAAAATGCTTGACTTGGAGTCAACTCAAAGTTATATAATAAGATAAGTGAGTTAGAGTAGCTTAAACTCAGTGAATGAAAGGAGAGGAGGTTAGCCTATGAATATTAAATCTGCCAGTGATTTGTTGGGAATTTCAGCGGATACGATTCGGTATTATGAACGGGTTGGTCTTGTGCCACCGATTACTCGTACTGCAACTGGGATTCGTGATTTTCAAGATCAGGATATAGAAGCGCTGGAATTTATTAAGTGTTTTCGTTCGACAGGTGTCTCTGTAGACAGTTTAGTTGACTATATGTCGCTCTACCAAAAGGGGGATGAAACGCGAGAGGAGAGGCTTGGTATTTTAGAAGAGGAAAAGAAAAAATTAGAGGAGCGCTTGTCTCAGTTACAGACGGCTTTAAATCGCTTAAATCTCAAAATTAAACTTTATAAGGAAGGAAAATTTTAAATGAAATCAGCAGTATATACAAAGGCAGGTCAGGTTGGACTTGCTAGCATTGAACGTCCGCAAATAATAGAAGCGGATGATGTGATTATTCGTGTGGTTCGTGCGTGCGTTTGTGGTTCAGATTTATGGAGGTACCGTAATCCAGAAACGAAAGCTGGACACAAAAATAGTGGACACGAAGCGATTGGGATTGTTGAAGAAGCTGGGGAAGCCATTACGACGGTGAAACCAGGTGATTTTGTGATTGTCCCTTTTACACATGGATGTGGTGAGTGTGATGCCTGTCTTGCTGGATTTGACGGTTCTTGCGACAATCATATTGGCAATAATTTGGGGGGTGATTTTCAGGCAGAATATATTCGCTTCCACTATGCAAACTGGGCGCTGGTTAAAATCCCTGGTCAACCTTCTGACTATACAGAAGGGATGCTCAAGTCCCTTTTGACTCTTGCAGATGTCATGCCGACAGGCTATCATGCGGCGCGTGTTGCAAATGTTCAAAAAGGGGACAAGGTTGTTGTTATCGGTGATGGGGCTGTTGGTCAATGTGCTGTCATCGCGGCTAAGATGCGTGGAGCATCACAAATTATCCTTATGAGCCGTCATGAAGACCGTCAAAAGATGGCTATGGAGTCAGGTGCGACAGCTGTTGTTGCAGAACGTGGTCAAGAAGGAATTACCAAGGTGCGTGAAATCCTCGGTGGAGGAGCAGACGCAGCACTTGAATGTGTTGGTACGGAGGCTGCTATAGAACAGGCGCTAGGTGTTCTTCATAATGGAGGGCGTATGGGCTTTGTAGGAGTCCCACACTATAATAATCGTGCTCTTGGTTCGACATTTATGCAAAATATCTCTGTAGCAGGTGGGGCAGCTTCTGCTACAACATACGATAAGCAATTTTTACTAAAAGCCGTCCTTGATGGTGATATCAATCCAGGTCGCGTCTTTACTTCAAGTTATAAACTGGAAGATATCGACCAAGCCTACAAAGATATGGATGAACGTAAGACAATTAAGTCTATGATTGTAATCGAATAAAAAACGAATAGGAGTTTTAGAACTCTATTCGTTTTTTATGTTATCCTATTCTTGATTTAGGGTACTTTCTCTTAATGTCAGTTTGGTTCCCAACATGGTCAGGCTAGGTATTTTCCGACCGTGGAGTACTTCTTTGTTAAGAATATCCATACCTGCTCGACCCATTTCTTCAGTATAAACCGTGATGCTAGAAAGGGGAGGATAAACCTGTTTGGTCAGACTAGTGTCGTTAAAGGAAATGAGGGTGACACGATCTGGCAGGCTGATTCCAGCCTCTTGAAGGGCACGGAGGGCGCCGATAGCTAAACTATCGCTAGCTGCAAAAAATGCTGGTGGGAGTTGGTCTCCCAAACTCTGAATAGCCTCCTTCATCAGGTCATAACCAGACTGGGCAGTAAAGCTTCCTTGAAAGACCAGTTCATCATGATAGATTCCTTTTGTTTGACTGTAGTTCTTAAAGTTTTCCAGACGCTTGTCCTGAATGATTTCTTCTTGATCAGTTGTTTCTTCAAGACCTGTTAGAATCCCAATGCGATTCAGCCCTTGACTGAGGAAATAATCGACAACCTGTTTCATAGCAGTGTAAAAGTCCGTAATAATGCAGGTATGTCCCATGGAAAGTGTATCACTGTCTAGAAATACAAGAGGCTTTTGGTATTCTTCAAAGGCAGAAATCTGAGCTCGACTAAATTTTCCGATACAGAGAATCCCAATCACTTCCTCGCTTAGGGTAAAAGGATGGTCATTAAAATAGCGCAAGATATCATAGTCCAGTTCTTGGGCTCTTTTTTCTATGCCTAGGCGAATCTGGTAGTAGTAGAGGTCATCCAGCTCTCCTTGTTCGCTGACCCATTGGATAATGGCAATCTTTTGCTTGGGTTTGTGGGACTCGCCTGTCTTGAGGTGCTTAGTGTAGCCCAACTCTTCAGCAACAGTTAAAATACGGTGTCTGGTTTTTTCTGTAACAGATAGGCTCTGGTCGCGGTTTAGGACATGGGATACGGTCGCGATAGAGACAGAGGCTAGCTGTGCAATGTCTTTTAAGGTAGCCATAAATCCTCCTCCTTTTAGGTTAGTATATCATATTTTTCTGCCTTTTACCGATATTTTAGTAAAAGTTTAGTAAAAAGGATTGACCTTGGAAAATCTCTTGGATACAATAGAAGAAAACGATTACACGTTAAGGTGACTTAACGGACAGTCAAAGGAGAAATCATATGACACAAGATCTTACTGCAGAAGCTCTTCGTAAAGACTTTCTTGCTGTTTTTGGTCAAGAAGCAGACCAAACATTCTTTTCACCAGGTCGTATCAACTTGATTGGTGAGCACACAGACTACAACGGTGGGCACGTTTTTCCTGCCGCTATTTCCTTGGGAACTTACGGTGCAGCTCGCAAGCGTGACGACCAAGTCTTGCGTTTCTACTCAGCTAACTTTGAGGACAAGGGCATTATCGAAGTGCCTCTCGCTGACCTCAAGTTTGAAAAAGAGCACAACTGGACCAACTATCCAAAAGGTGTCCTTCATTTCTTGCAAGAAGCTGGGCATGTGATTGACAAAGGTTTTGATTTTTATGTTTATGGGAATATCCCAAATGGTGCTGGTTTGTCTTCTTCAGCATCATTGGAACTCTTGACAGGGGTTGTGGCAGAGCATCTCTTTGATTTAAAATTAGAGCGTCTCGATTTGGTTAAAATCGGAAAACAAACAGAAAACAACTTTATCGGAGTCAACTCTGGTATTATGGACCAATTTGCTATCGGTATGGGTGCAGACCAACGTGCTATTTACTTAGATACTAACACTTTAGAGTATGACTTGGTGCCACTTGATTTGAAGGACAATGTCGTTGTTATCATGAACACTAACAAACGCCGTGAATTGGCGGACTCTAAGTACAATGAACGCCGTGCTGAGTGTGAAAAAGCAGTGGAAGAATTGCAAGTTGCCTTGGATATTAAGACCCTGGGTGAATTAGACGAGTGGGCCTTTGATCAATATAGCTACCTGATTAAAGATGAAAATCGTTTGAAACGTGCTCGCCATGCTGTGCTTGAAAACCAACGTACCCTTAAAGCTCAAGCAGCCCTTCAAGCAGGTGATTTGGAAACATTTGGTCGTTTGATGAATGCGTCACACGTTTCTCTGGAGCATGATTATGAAGTAACTGGTTTGGAATTAGATACCCTTGTTCACACAGCTTGGGCACAAGAAGGAGTTCTCGGTGCTCGTATGACAGGGGCTGGTTTTGGTGGCTGTGCCATTGCCTTGGTTCAAAAAGATACTGTTGAGGCCTTTAAGGAAGCTGTAGGCAAACACTACGAGGAAGTAGTTGGATACGCTCCAAGCTTCTATATCGCTGAAGTTGCAGGTGGCACTCGCGTCCTTGACTAGTCAAAAGGAGGCTCTATAGTGACCTTAGTAGATAAATTTGTAACACATGTCATTTCTGAAAGTTCATTTGAGGAAATGGATCGAATCTACCTGACCAATCGTGTTTTGGCACGAGTGGGAGAAGGTGTTTTGGAAGTTGAGACCAATCTGGATAAATTGATTGACCTCAAGGACCAGCTAGTTGAGGAAGCCGTTCGATTAGAGACGATTGAGGATAGTCAGACTGCGCGTGAAATCCTTGGTGCTGAATTGATGGACTTGGTGACCCCTTGTCCGAGTCAGGTCAATCGTGACTTCTGGGAAGCCTATGCCTACTCTCCTGAGCAAGCGATAGCGGATTTTTATCAACTCAGTCGGAAAAATGACTATATCAAACTCAAGGCCATTGCTAAAAATATCGCTTATCGTGTTCCATCTGATTATGGAGAACTTGAAATTACCATCAATCTCTCTAAGCCTGAAAAGGATCCGAAAGAGATTGCGGTAGCCAAGTTGGTGCAAGCTAGTAATTATCCTCAGTGTCAACTTTGTTTAGAGAATGAGGGTTACCATGGTCGGGTCAACCACCCAGCTCGCAGCAACCACCGGATTATCCGTTTTGAAATGGTTGGTCAGGAATGGTGGTTCCAGTATTCGCCCTATGCTTACTTTAATGAGCATTGTATCTTTTTAGATGGCCAGCATCGTCCCATGGCCATTAGTCGTCAGAGTTTTGAACGTCTGTTGGCTATCGTAGAGCAGTTTCCAGGATATTTTGCTGGATCTAATGCCGACCTGCCGATTGTGGGGGGCTCTATTCTAACTCATGATCATTATCAGGGAGGCCGTCACGTATTTCCTATGGAATTGGCTCCCTTGCAAAAGACCTTCCGATTTGCTGGTTTTGAGCAGGTCAAGGCTGGAATTATCAAGTGGCCAATGTCTGTCCTACGCTTGACTTCGGATTCCAAAGAGGATTTGATTAACTTAGCTGATAAGATTTTCCAGGAATGGCGTCAGTATTCAGATTCTAGTGTGCAGATTTTAGCAGAGACAGACGGGACACCGCATCACACCATCACACCAATAGCGCGTAAGCGTGATGGACAGTTTGAGTTGGACTTGGTCTTGCGAGACAATCAGACTTCAGCAGAGCATCCTGATGGCATCTATCATCCCCACAAGGATGTCCAACATATCAAGAAGGAAAATATCGGCTTGATTGAGGTCATGGGCTTGGCAATCTTGCCACCACGTCTGAAAGAAGAAGTGGAGCAAGTCGCTAGCTATCTTGTAGGAGAAGCTGTTACAGTTGCCGATTATCATCAGGAGTGGGCAGACCAACTCAAATCCCAACATCCAGACCTAACGGATAAAGAAAAAGCCCTTGCAATCGTCAAGGACTCTGTGGGTGCTATCTTTGTGCGTGTACTTGAGGATGCAGGAGTCTACAAGCAGACAGAACAAGGGCAGACAGCCTTTATGCGCTTTGTGGAACATGTCGGAATTTCACTAGACTAGGAGCTTTCTCCTTGCACAGTCCTATAAAAAGTAGTATCATAGTGTCGTTTGAAATATCAGGAGGAAACGATGAAAGACTTTCATTTTGACGCTATATCTGCCTTTGAAAATTACGAAATTGAAAAAATGAGAGATGGTCACGTTGTGGTGACGACCAAAGTAGTGAACTCGTCGCTCAATTACTATGGCAATGCCCATGGTGGCTATCTATTCACGCTATGTGACCAAATCAGTGGTTTGGTGGTTATCTCGCTGGGACTTGATGGAGTGACGCTTCAGTCCTCTATCAACTATCTCAAGGCAGGAAAACTAGACGATGTGCTGACCATTATAGTTGCTTAGTTTCAAACAAGCATGTTATAATAAAGCTATGGCATATAGTACAGATTTTAAACAGCGAGCATTAGATTACATCAAAGAGGGGGCACAGCCATGTCGAG
>NZ_VMKU01000032.1:0-12947 GCF_013276315.1 Streptococcus sp. 2741
TTTGAGGTTGCAGATAAAGCTGACGTGGTTTGAATTTGATTTTCGAAGAGTATCAGTAAATACTTTTATTCTGTTCTGTCCATGAAACCAACATACTTACGTTTCAATAGGTAACCCTCCAATTGCTTGATTCCTTCGATACCTGTAGAGATAATGATCAAGAGACTTGTTCCACCAAAGGCAACAACATCAGAAAGACCAAATACATCTTTAGCTGCAATCGGTAAAATGGAAATCACACCAAGGAAGAGGGAACCAACCGTTGCAAGACGACGAAGAAGTTTAGACATATATTCTTCTGTACCTTTACCAGGACGAACTCCATGGATATAGGCACCGCTCTTTTGTAGGTTCTCTGCCGCTTTTTCAGGATTAATCTGTACAAACGTATAGAAGAATGTAAAGAGAATAATCAACAAAGCATACATGGCAATACCAGTTGGAGAAGTGGTTGCCAACATCTCTTGTGCTACCCTTACCCAAGCCCAATCATGACCTGTGGCGCTCAAAAACTGAAGAATCGCCGCAGGCGCTGCAGTAATGGAACTGGCAAAGATAACAGGGATAACTCCAGCAGGGTTTACCTTCAATGGAAGGTAAGAGCTAGATGGAGCACCTTGTGCAACCTTAGTATATTGGATTGGAATTTTGTATTCTGCTTGTTGAACATAAGTTGTAAAGTAAATGATCAACAATACAGTAATAATCAAAATGATTACGAAAATGATAGATGAAGTGATCCGGCTACTTGGGACGTTCACAAAGTAGTCCACATAGATGCCCTGAATCATCTCTGGAATTGAGGCAACAATCCCGGCAAAGATAATCATAGAAACACCATTTCCGTATCCCTTATCTGTAATTTGCTCTCCCAACCAAGTGACAATCATACTACCAGCTGTTAAGATGATACCAATCGTCAGAAAAACTTGGGGAGTTAAAGCAGTTTTAATCAATTGAGCTCCAGCCAAGGTATTAAAACCAGCTGTAATCCCGATAGATTGCACAAAGGCTAGACCAAGGGCAATATAACGAGTAGCTTGGTTCAATTTTCTTCGACCTACTTCCCCTTGTTTTCCCCACTCTACAAATTTCGGTAAAATATCCATTTGTAAGAGTTGGACAACGATAGAAGCAGTAATATAGGGACTAACTCCTAGGGCAAAAATCGAAAAGTTTTTTAGGGCATTCCCCGACACCAAGCTCAACATGTTTAAGAAGGATAATCCACTTAAAGCATTCAAGCTATTGGCATTCACACCAGGAACTGTAATGCTAGTTCCGATACGAAAGACCAAAACGATAAAAATTGTAAATAAAATTTTTGATCGAACCTGCTTGACTTTAAGAGCTTCTCTTAATAATTTAAAAAACATAGGTCACCTCTCTTAGATGACTTCTACTGAACCACCTTTAGCAGTGATAGCTTCTTCAGCTGATTTAGAGAATTTAGCTGCTTTCACAGTCAATTTCTTAATCAACTCACCGTTACCAAGAATTTTAATACCTGACTTTTCAGCTTTAACAATTCCTGCTTCGATAAGAACAACTGGAGTTACTTCAGCACCATCTTCAAAGACGTTCAATTGGTCAAGGTTCACAATTGCGTATTCTTTAGCGTTGATGTTAGTGAATCCACGTTTTGGAAGACGACGGAACAATGGAGTTTGTCCACCTTCAAAACCAAGGCGAACTCCGCCACCGCTACGAGCTTTTTGACCTTTTTGACCACGACCAGATGTTTTACCGTTACCTGATGAAGTACCACGACCAACGCGGTTACGTACTTTACGAGAACCTTCTGCAGGTTTCAATTCATGAAGTTTCATTTTTATTTTCTCCTCTTTTGTAAAATGCTAGCGCCGATAAGGGAGAAAAGGTTGTCTCCCCCATCAACTCGCCTATACGACGTCATCATAGATGACTATATCTAGTTTTAGGGGATGGTATAGTGCACATCCCCTAAAAATTCATTAGTTTACTTCTTCAACTGTTACCAAGTGAGATACTGCAGTGATCATACCACGGATAGCAGCGTTATCTTCTTTAATAACAGAGCTGTTCAATTTGCCAAGTCCAAGTGCTACAACAGTTTTACGTTGTGATGGAATGCGTCCGATTGGAGACTTAGTCAAAGTAATTTTAATTTGAGCCATTTTATCCCCTTTCTTATGCCAAATCAGAAACTGAAATACCACGAAGGGCAGCAACTTCTTCAGCGCGTTTCAATTGTTTCAAACCTTCAACAGTTGCACGAACAATGTTGATTGGAGTGTTAGAACCAAGTGATTTAGATGTAATATCTGCCACACCTGCCAATTCCACAACGGCACGAACTGCACCACCAGCGGCAACTCCAGAACCTTCTACAGCAGGTTTCAACAATACTTTAGCTCCACCGAATTCTGAAAGAACTTCGTGTGGGATTGTTGTTCCAACCATAGGAACTTCGATCAAGTTTTTCTTAGCATCATCTACTGCTTTACGGATTGCTTCTGGAACTTCTTGAGCTTTACCAGTACCAAATCCTACGCGACCGTTGTGGTCACCAACAACAACAAGAGCTGCGAAACGAAGACGACGTCCACCTTTAACAACTTTTGTAACACGATTGACAGCAACTACGCGTTCTTCTAATTCAACTGCATTGTCTTTAAATGCCATTTTCTAGTGTCCTCCTATTAGAATTTCAATCCGTTTTCACGAGCTGCATCAGCCAAAGCTTTCACACGTCCGTGATATAGATATCCACCGCGGTCGAACACCACTT
Organism: Streptococcus sp. 2741; assembly: GCF_013276315.1. NCBI lineage: Bacteria > Bacillati > Bacillota > Bacilli > Lactobacillales > Streptococcaceae > Streptococcus > Streptococcus sp. 2741. Next base: position 2,771 of record NZ_VMKU01000032.1, read on the forward strand.
CTGAAATACCTTTAGCGTTTGCACGTTCTGCAACGAGTTTACCGACAGCAACAGCTTGTTCAGTTTTAGTTCCTTTTGAAACTTCTTTATCAAGAGTTGAAGCACTTGCGAGCGTTACACCCGCTACGTCATCAATCACTTGAGCGTAGATGCCTGTATTAGAACGGAATACGTTCAAACGTGGGCGATCAGCAGTTCCAGAGAGTTTTCCGCGAACGCGACGGTGGCGTTTTTGGCGGAGTTTGTTTTTATCTGGTTTTGAAATCACAGTTTTCACCTCTTTAGTTTTAAATCGTGTGCTATGCACAAAGTTGGAAAATAGGTTGGTGGTTGAGAATCAACCACTCAACATTATTTACCTGTTTTACCTTCTTTACGGCGAACGAATTCACCAACGTAACGGATACCTTTACCTTTATATGGTTCTGGTGAACGAAGGCTACGTACGTAAGCAGCTGTTTGACCAACTACTTCTTTTGAAATTCCGCTAACAACGATTGTTGTTGGGTTTGGAAGTTCAAAAGTAATTCCTTCTGGAGCTTCAACTTCGTCTGGATGAGATTTACCAACAGCCAAAACAAGTTTAGATCCTTGAAGTTGTGCACGGTAACCAACCCCGCGCATTTCAAGTTCTTTCTTGAATCCTTCTGATACACCAACAACCATGTTGTTCAAAAGGGCACGAGTAGTTCCGTGGATAGTTTTCATTTCTTTTGAATCGTTTGGACGGTGAAGAGTTACTTCAGTACCTTCCACACGGATTTCAATATCTTTTGAGAACTCACGAGTAAGTTCTCCTTTAGGTCCTTTTACAGTTACAAGGTTGTCATTGTTAGTGATTTCAACACCAGCAGGCAACACGATAACTTTATTACCAATACGTGACATGTTTATTTTCTCCTGTTAAATTGTCAGGCCAGAACGGCCAGTTTTCACGGGGCTAAATCGATTTCTCGATTTAAAGGAACATTTAGGTTTCAATTTCAAAGTGAATCTAGGCATCGTCTCGCAGGCATAACTTTGGGTTAGGCAAGAGACGATAACGAAGAGTCACAAAGAAATTGGGAGCTAAATATTACCAAACGTAAGCGATAACCTCACCACCAACATTCTTTTGGCGTGCTTCTTTATCAGTAAGCAAACCTTCAGAAGTTGAAAGGATAGCAATTCCAAGTCCGTTAAGAACTTTTGGAAGGTCTTCACGTTTTTTGTAGACACGAAGTCCTGGTTTAGAAATACGTTTCAAGTTAGTGATAACTTTTTCACCGTTTGGTCCGTATTTAAGAAATACACGGATGATGCCTTGTTTGTCATCTTCGATGATTTCAACGTTTTTTACAAAACCTTCGCGTTTAAGGATTTCAGCAATCCCTTTTTTGATGTTTGATGCAGGTACTTCAAGTACTTCGTGTTTAGCTTGGTTAGCGTTACGAATACGAGTTAGGAAGTCTGCGATTGGGTCAGTCATAACCATTTTGTTTTTCTCCTCTTACTAGTAGTTTGCAAGTTGCACTTGCTAGTTAATACATGATACAAAGAGCGTAACAGCAAGAGCAAAAATAGGCAATTTGATGCAGGAGCGATGCTCCAAAGAAAATTGGTCTTTTTTTTGCCAAAGCCGTAGCTCGTGTTCAAATTGGCTAGCCCAACTGAACCCGGGCTAAACTCTGTGTGAAAAAGATAAACTTTCCTAGAAACCTCAGTTTCTTCGTCAAGTTTCCTATTTTCACTTAGAGTTTTGACGCCCTTGATATCTTAAATTACCAAGATGCTTTTGTTACACCAGGAATTTGACCTTTATGCGCAAGTTCGCGAAAAGCGATACGACTCAGACCAAATTTGCGGTAAACTGAATGTGGGCGCCCCGTAACTCTACAACGATTATGTAAACGAGTCGGTGAGGCGTTGCGAGGTAATTTAGATAAACCTTCATAGTCCCCTGCTGCCTTTAATGCAGCACGTTTTTCAGCATAACGGTCAACAATTTTTTGGCGTTTAGCCTCTCTAGCTACCATTGATTTTTTAGCCATTAGATTTACCTCCTATATTATTTTGCAAAAGGCATTCCAAGGCCTGTAAGCAATGCACGTGACTCTTCGTCAGTGTTAGCAGTTGTTACGATAACAATGTCAAGACCACGAGTTTTGTCAACGTCATCGAAGTTGATTTCTGGGAAAATCAATTGTTCTTTCACACCAAGTGTATAGTTTCCGCGTCCATCAAATGATTTTGTTGGAACACCGTGGAAGTCACGTACACGTGGAAGTGAAACTGAAACCAATTTATCCAAGAATTCGTACATCCGTTCACCACGAAGGGTAACTTTTGCACCGATCGCAACACCTTCACGAAGACGGAAGCCGGCGATTGATTTTTTAGCTTTAGTGATAAGTGGTTTTTGACCTGAGATAAGTGCCAATTCTTCAGCAGCTTTTTCAAGGCTTTTAGCGTTTGATACAGCTTCACCAACACCCATGTTCAAAACGATCTTATCTACTTTAGGCACAGCCATCACTGATGAGTAGTTGAATTGTTCTGTCAAAGCAGGAACTACTTCATTAAGATATTTTTCTTTTAAACGATTTGCCATTATACTTCTCCTTTCCTTCGTGATTAATCAAGCACTTCGCCTGTTTTTTTGTTGTAGCGAACTTTTTTACCGTCTACAAATTTGTAACCAACACGACCAGCTACACCATTTTTGTCCAAAACTTGAACGTTTGATACATGGATAGCTGCTTCTTTCTCGATGATACCACCTTGAGGAAGCTCGTTAGTTGGACGTTGGTGTTTCTTAACGATGTTAACACCTTCAACGATAACTTTGTTTACTTTTGGAAGGGCAGTAAGGACAACAGCTTCTGTTCCCTTATCTTTACCAGCGATTACGCGAACTTTGTCGCCTTTTTTTACAAACATTAGGTTTCTCCTTGATTTTTCTTACGCCCATAAGGGCACCCTAGCTTGAAGCTAGGGGACTAGTTTGTTTGTTTTTGCTCTTCGAAAATCAAAGCAATCCTTCGTCAGTTTCAACTCACCTAACTTAAGTTATGCTTTCGTTTTACTTCCTAGACTTGTTTTAATTTTCTTTGAGCAACCAATTAAAGTACTTCTGGAGCAAGTGACACGATCTTCATGAAGCCACCTTCACGCAATTCACGTGCAACTGGGCCAAAGATACGTGTTCCGCGAGGAGTTTTGTCTTCACGGATGATAACTGCTGCGTTTTCGTCAAATTTGATGTATGAACCATCAGCACGACGAGCACCTGATTTAGTACGAACGATAACTGCTTTAACAACGTCACCTTTTTTAACCGCACCACCAGGAGTAGCTTGTTTTACAGATGCCACGATAACATCACCGATGTTTGCAAATTTACGTCCTGAACCACCAAGAACTTTGATAGTCAAGATTTCGCGAGCACCGCTGTTGTCTGCGACTTTCAAACGAGTTTCTGTTTGAATCATTTCAGTTTTCTCCTTTCAGGTTTGATTAGATGATGACCGCTTCTTCAACAACTTCTACAAGACGGAAACGTTTTGTAGCTGAAAGCGGGCGAGTTTCCATGATACGTACGATATCGCCTTCTTTGGCAACATTGTTTTCATCATGAGCTTTATATTTTTTAGAGTAGTTAATACGTTTACCATAGACTGGGTGGTTACGTTTTGTTTCAACTACAACTGTGATTGTCTTGTCCATTTTGTCAGATACAACACGTCCAACAAGAACTTTACGATTATTGCGTTCCATTGAAATTTCTCCTTCCCTAGTCTATTATTTCGCTTCAGATTGAACTGTTTTGATACGAGCGATTTGTTTTTTAACTTCTTTCAAGCGAGCTGTTTGTTCCAATTGACCAGTAGCAGCTTGGAAACGAAGTTCAAACAATTCTTTTTTCAATTCGTTTTCGCGCTTCGCGAGTTCTTCTTGAGAAAGACCACGAAGTTCTTTAACAAATTCTTTTACTTCATTAAGTTTCATGCCTTCTCCTTATTCTGCTTCACGTTTTACGAATTTACATTTAACTGGCAATTTGTGGCTAGCAAGTCGAAGCGCTTCACGTGCAATCTCTTCAGATACACCAGCGATTTCGAACATCACTTTACCACGTTTAACTGGTGCTACCCAACCTTCAGGTGCCCCTTTACCAGATCCCATACGCACACCGATAGCTTTAGCAGTGTATGATTTGTGTGGGAAGATTTTAATCCAAACTTTACCACCACGTTTCATGTAACGAGTCATGGCGATACGAGCAGCTTCGATTTGGCGGTTAGTGATCCAGTGGCTAGTTGTAGCTTGAAGACCGTATTCACCGAATGCTACTTCTTTTCCACCTTTTGCTTCACCGCGCATTTTTCCACGGAACTCACGACGGTGTTTAACACGTTTAGGTACTAACATTGGTTATTTACCTCCTTTAGTGTTTTTACGAGCTGGAAGAACTTCACCACGGTAGATCCATACTTTAACACCAAGTTTACCGTATGTAGTATCTGCTTCTTCCCAAGCGTAATCGATATCTGCACGAAGTGTGTGAAGCGGAACAGTTCCTTCAGAGTATCCTTCAGCACGGGCGATATCTGCACCGTTCAAACGACCTGATACTTGAGTTTTGATTCCTTTAGCTCCAGCACGCATTGCACGTTGGATTGCTTGTTTTTGTGCACGACGGAAAGCAACACGTTGCTCCAATTGACGAGCAATTCCTTCACCTACAAGGTGAGCATCCAAATCAGGTTGTTTGATTTCGATGATGTTGATGTGTACTTGTTTTCCAGTCAATTTGTTAAGTTTTGCACGGAGTGCATCAACGTTAGCACCACCTTTACCGATAACCATACCTGGTTTAGCAGTGTGAAGTGAAACGTTAACTTTGTTTACTGCGCGTTCGATTTCAATAGTTGAAACTGCTGCGTCAGCAAGTTCTTTTTGAACGAATTTACGGATTGCAAGATCTTCATGAAGGTAATCCGCGTATTCTTTTTCAGCATACCATTTGGCATCCCAATCACGGATGATGCCGACACGCATACCAATTGGATGTACTTTTTGACCCACGATTTTACCTCCTTATTTTTCTGCAACAGCTACAGTGATGTGAGCTGTACGTTTGTTGATTGGTGAAGCTGAACCTTTCGCACGTGGACGGAAACGTTTCATAGTTGGTCCTTCGTTTGCGAATGCTTCAGATACTACCAAATTAGCTTTATCCAAACCAAAGTTGTTTTCAGCGTTAGCTACAGCTGAGTTCAAAACTTTCAAGATGATTTCAGCAGCTTTGTTTGGAGTGAATGTCAAGATTGCGATTGCATCGGCTACGCTTTTACCACGGATGTTATCAAGAACAAGACGTGATTTACGAGGTGAAACACGTACTGTACGAGCCATTGCTTTAGCTGAAGTAATTTCTGCCATTTATGTTCTCCTTATTTTCTACGTGTTTTCTTGTCGTCTGCAGCGTGACCTTTGTAAGTACGAGTTGGTGCAAATTCACCAAGTTTGTGACCTACCATGTCTTCTTGGATGTAAACAGGTACGTGTTTACGTCCGTCATAAACTGCAATAGTGTAACCAATGAAACTTGGGAAGATCGTTGAACGACGTGACCAAGTTTTAATAACTTTTTTCTTTTCGTCGTTAGCTTGAGCTTCAACTTTTTTCATCAAATGCTCATCGACGAAAGGTCCTTTTTTAAGACTGCGTCCCATTTTTATATTTTCTCCTTTAAATGTTGTACCACAGCGGCTTGCGCTCACATGGAGCGCTACCGAGCTGGCGGATTTACTAGTTGCTTAAGCGACTAGTTTAATATTATTTCTCGTTGCGACGACGAACGATAAGTTTGTCAGATTTCGCTTTCTTATTACGAGTTTTAAGACCAAGAGCAGGTTTGCCCCATGGAGTAGATGGTGCTTTACGACCAACTGGTGCTTTACCTTCACCACCACCGTGTGGGTGATCGTTAGGGTTCATTACAGAACCACGAACTGTTGGGCGGATACCTTTCCAACGGCTACGTCCCGCTTTACCAAGGTTTACAAGTCCGTGTTGTTCGTTTCCGACAACACCAACTGTAGCACGGCAAGTTCCAAGAATCATACGAACTTCACCTGATTGAAGACGAACAAGAACGTATTTACCTTCTTGACCCAATACTTGAGCAGATGCTCCAGCAGCACGTACCAATTCACCACCACGACCTGGTTTCAATTCGATGTTGTGGATCAAAGTACCAACTGGGATGTTAGCAAGTGGAAGAGCGTTTCCGACTTTGATATCTGCTTCTGGACCTGAAACGATACGTTGACCTACTTCAAGACCTTTTGGAGCGATGATGTATGCTTTCACACCGTCAGTGTAGTGTACAAGAGCGATGTTTGCAGAACGGTTTGGATCGTACTCGATTGTTTTAACAACCGCTTCAACGTTGTCTTTGTTACGTTTGAAGTCAACCAAACGGTAGAAACGTTTGTGTCCACCACCTTGGTGACGAACAGTGATACGACCGTTGTTGTTACGACCAGCCTTGCTCTTCAATGCAACAAGCAATGATTTTTCAGGAGTGCTTGTTGTGATTTCAGCGAAATCCAAAGAAGTCATATTACGGCGACCGTTTGTTGTTGGTTTATAAACACGAATTCCCACGATATTTCCTCCTTAGATTATTCAGCTTCAGCAGCAAACAACTCGATTGCTTTTGAATCAGCTGTAAGTGTGATGATAGCTTTTTTAGTTTTGTTAGTAAAACCAGTGTAACGTCCAACACGTTTAGCTTTTGGTTTTACGTTGATTGTGTTAACATTAGCAACTTTAACACCTTCGAAAGCAGCTTCAACAGCTTGCTTGATCAAAAGTTTGTGTGCACGAGTGTCAACTTCAAATACATATTTTCCTGCTTCAAGTTGAGCCATTGAGCTTTCAGTGATGACAGGTTTTTTGATAACATCATACAAATTCATTATGCAAGAACCTCCTCGATTTTAGAGATAGCTGCTTGAGTAACAAGAAGTTTGTCACTATTTGCGATGTCAAGAACACTTGCAGTTGTAGCAGTCGCAACTTTCACGTTTGGAAGGTTACGAGCTGAAAGAGCTGCGAATTCGTTTCCTTCTTCAAGAATAACAAGGACTTTAGAATCGATGCTCAAAGCTGCAAGAACTTTTGCAAATTCAGCAGTTTTTGGAGCTGTAAATTCAAGAGAATCAACGGCTACAAATTTATTTTCAGCAACTTTTTCTGAGTAAACAGATTTAAGCGCAAGGCGACGAACTTTTTGAGGAAGTTTGTACGCATAGCTACGTGGAGTTGGTCCGAAGACGATTCCACCACCACGCCATTGTGGAGAGCGGATAGAACCTTGACGAGCACGTCCAGTTCCTTTTTGACGCCATGGTTTGCGTCCGCCACCTGAAACAGCTGAGCGGTTTTTAACTGCGTGAGTTCCTTGACGAAGGCTAGCACGTTGGCTGATGATCACATCAAACACAACAGATTGGTTTGGTTCGATACCAAAGATTGCATCGTTAAGAACAACTTCGCCAGCTTGTTTACCAGTTTGGTCGAATAATGTTACATTTGCCATTTTGACTGTATTCCCCTTTCCTTATTATTTACCAGCTTTAACTGCTGACTTGATAGTGATAAGAGATTTCTTAGCACCTGGTACGTTACCTTTGATAAGGATAACGTTCTTTTCTGGAACAACTTGTACAACTTCAAGGTTTTGAATTGTTACGCGGTCACCACCCATACGTCCTGCAAGGTTTTTACCTTTGAATACGCGGTTAGGTGCAACAGGCCCCATAGAACCTGGACGACGGTGGTAACGAGAACCGTGAGCCATTGGTCCACGTGATTGTCCGTGGCGTTTGATAACACCTTGGAAACCTTTACCTTTAGAAGTACCAGTTACGTCAACAACGTCTCCAGCTGCGAATGTTTCAACTGTGATTTCAGCACCAACTTCCAAGCCTTCAACGTTTTTGAATTCACGAATGAAGCGCTTAGGAGCCGTGTTAGCTTTCGCTACATGTCCTTTAGCAGGTTTGTTGCTCAATACTTCGCGTTTGTCATCGAAACCAACTTGGATAGCGTTGTATCCGTCTGTTTCAACAGTTTTAACTTGAAGAACAACGTTTGGAGTTGCTTCAATAACTGTTACAGGGATCAATTCGCCAGCTTCAGTGAAGATTTGAGTCATTCCCACTTTTTTCCCTAAGATTCCTTTTGTCATGAGAAAATAGTTCCTTTTCTATATTTTTTATTCAAAAAGTTTTTAACGAGCGTTTTTTATGCTCAGGTCTAAGATACAAAGGGCGTCAAACTCAAAGTGAAAATAGGAAACTGACGCAGTGTCTAGCAGACACTAGGAAGTTTATCTTTTTCACACCGAGTTTAGCCCGTGTTCAATTAGATTGAAACACCAGCCTCTGCTCTTTTTTATATTTTAGATTAAAGTTTAATTTCTACGTTTACACCACTTGGAAGATCCAATTTCATCAAAGCATCAACTGTTTTTTGAGTTGGGTTAACGATATCGATCAAACGTTTGTGTGTACGCATTTCAAATTGTTCGCGAGAGTCTTTGTATTTGTGAGTCGCACGAATAATTGTGTAGAGGCTACGTTCAGTTGGAAGTGGGATTGGACCCGCAACTTGTGCACCTGTACGAGTAGCTGATTCTACGATTTTTGCAGCCGCTGTGTCAAGCGTACGGTGTTCGTAAGCTTTCAAACGGATACGGATTTTTTTGTTTGCCATTTTTTTCTCCTTTTCGTCTATTTAAGATAATAGGCTAGCTCCACAAGAAAACCGACGCGGCGTTGCGTGGCAATGCAACCGAGCGTGTCGCAACCTCTTGCATCAAAGCTAAAGCTGTAATTTACAGCACCATAATAGAATAACACAAAGCCCCTGCGATTGCAAGGGATTTGTTAGGTTTTTTTCTTTTTTTTGGGATGAAATCGCTTTTGATGAAAAGTTTTACAAAAAATCAAGAAATAAAACAGCGAAAGCGTTGTCAAATTAAAAATAATAGAGTATAATAAGAGATGTAAATATAATTTAAAAAATAGGACAAACCAAAACAAAAACGGAGGGGGAGATGTTTTAAGAAAAAATTATTATACCTTCATTGAGAGGACTAATTTTAGTTCTCAAAAATATTGGTAGAATTTGTGGGAGTTTAGCAAGCTCTCGCCAATGAATGAAATTAGTTAAGATGTTGTAAATGGAACTATAAACTAGATTTTCTTCAATAAGATTGGAATGTGAGTAAGCTATGATTAGAAAAAAATTTTTATTAGCGATTATTGGGATTATTTTGCTATTTTTGGGGTATTGGGGCTGGAAAGTATATCAAGACAGTACAAGAGAAATTATTCCACTAGAGTCTTTACAAGTAACGGTAATAAAAACCGATAAAGATTATTCTATATCTGTTAAAGCAGATTTAGATAATTTTGAACAACTCTCAAATTATCAAGCAATACAAATAAGTAATGATGTCTATTTATATTTTATGAAAACGAAGGCAATTTTTAAAAAAAATACAGTAGATGCAGATTTATCAAATATCTTGGTTGGCAATATAAACCAAGCCATCAACAACATATATGTCGTTAGTGGCAATGATATTATCGTTAAATTTAATGATAGTAAGTATAATCACATCAATGTTTTGAAGTATACTGATAGAAAATTGTTGCTTCGTTTAAATTAAAAAGCGCATTACTTAATAAGAAAGGAAAAAATATGTTAAGAAAATTTAAATCATTAATATTTCTGTCTCTTGCTTCACTATCTCTTATTTCTGGGACTGCTGCATTCGCCGCACAAGGTTCATGGTTTTCTAATTTCCAATTTGACGTAAACGGTGTTTCAGGAGTAGGGACCTCTAATTCTTTTAATGAGGTAGGTCACTTTACTTTTAGAGTAATCCGAGCAGATGGTTCTTGGATTGGCTATAGTAATCACACAATAGGGCCTAATCAATCAGCTTCTAATAGTTACTGGGGGCAACCTGCTTTAGATAGACAGGGGCAAGTTATTATAAACAATAGATATTGGCATACACCTTGGTTTAATTCATAAAAACTTTATGTGTCTGAATATTAGTACTTTTGGCTAATGTCTAACCCTTCAAAATAGCAAAAATAAAAGTTGAGTT
>NZ_VMKU01000033.1:0-4318 GCF_013276315.1 Streptococcus sp. 2741
AGTTGATTTCATATTACTATTGTATAATGCTTTTTGATTTTAGTTTAGTATTAATCGATTGTTCTACTTTTTGTCTCCAAAACCTTGGAAAAGGCTTTCTTTTGTGATATACTTTACATATAAATACAAGAGAGCTCGTCACACTCGACTCTGTTGACAAAAAATCAATCCAGTCCCGTTGTCCCTGTTCTCGGTCAATATAAAGGAGGATAGCTATGAAAGCTGTTGTTGTAAATCCAGAAAGCACTGGTGTTGCTGTTGAAGAAAAAGTGCTCCGTCCACTTGAAACTGGAGAAGCACTTGTAGAAATTGAATACTGTGGTGTTTGCCACACTGACCTCCACGTTGCCCATGGTGACTTTGGTCAAGTACCAGGACGTGTTCTTGGCCACGAAGGTGTTGGTATCGTTAAAGAAATTGCTCCAGATGTGAAAAGCCTTAAAGTCGGTGACCGCGTCAGCGTTGCTTGGTTCTTTGAAGGATGTGGTACTTGCGAATACTGTACAACTGGTCGCGAAACCCTTTGCCGTACAGTAAAAAATGCTGGTTACTCAGTAGACGGTGGTATGGCTGAACAGTGTATCGTAACGGCAGACTATGCTGTTAAAGTTCCTGACGGACTTGATCCAGCCCAAGCTTCTTCTATCACATGTGCTGGTGTAACAACCTATAAAGCTATTAAAGAAGCCAAAGTTGAACCAGGCCAATGGGTTGTTCTTTACGGTGCTGGTGGACTTGGTAACCTAGCTGTTCAATATGCTAAAAAAGTATTCAATGCTCATGTTATCGCAGTTGATATCAACAATGACAAACTTGCCCTTGCAAAAGAAGTAGGCGCTGACATTGTTATTAACGGCCTCGAAGTTGAAGATGTACCTGGACTTATCAAGGAAAAAACTGATGGAGGTGCTCACTCAGCTGTCGTAACTGCTGTGTCTAAAGTTGCCTTCAATCAGGCTGTTGACTCCGTTCGTGCTGGTGGTCGCGTAGTCGCTGTTGGTCTTCCTTCTGAAATGATGGAACTTAGCATCGTAAAAACCGTTCTAGATGGAATCCAAGTCATCGGTTCTCTTGTAGGAACTCGTAAAGACTTGGAAGAAGCCTTCCAATTCGGTGCAGAAGGTTTAGTAGTTCCAGTTGTTCAAAAACGTCCAATAGAAGATGCCGTAGCCATTTTCGACGAAATGGAAAAAGGTCAAATCCAAGGACGTATGGTACTCGACTTCACCCACTAATCTAATAGAAACCTATTTTAAAAGTTGGAAGCTTCTTTCAACTTTTTTATATTAAATTTTTAAATGTGGATTCAATATTACTCCTCAAAAAACTCAATATATCAACATCCAAAAGTAAAAGTTTTTTTAATTTTTTATGATAAATAGTTGCTTTTTACATGAAAACGGTTTATACTTAAACAGTCTTAAAGTTTTCTTAAATGAAAACTAAAACAAAAAAGGAGGAATGACAATAATGAGTATCGGAATCATTATTGCGAGCCACGGCGAATTTGCTGCGGGTATTCATCAGTCAGGATCTATGATCTTTGGTGAACAAGAAAAGGTTCAAGTTGTGACCTTTATGCCAAATGAAGGTCCTGATGATCTATACGCTAAGTTTAATAACGCTGTTGCTGCATTTGACGCAGAAGATGAGGTTCTAGTTTTGGCTGACCTTTGGAGTGGTTCTCCATTTAACCAAGCTAGTCGCGTGATGGGAGAAAATCCTGAGCGTAAGTTTGCCATCATCACAGGACTTAACTTACCGATGTTGATTCAAGCCTACACAGAGCGCCTCATGGACGCTGCTGCAGGTGTAGAAAAAGTCGCTGCTAATATCATTAAAGAAGCCAAAGATGGCATCAAAGCTCTTCCAGAAGAGCTAAATCCAGTTGAAGAAGTTGCAAGCGCTGCAGCTGCTCCAGTTGCCCAAGCTGCTATCCCAGAAGGAACTGTTATCGGAGACGGTAAATTGAAAATCAATCTTGCCCGTCTTGACACACGTCTACTTCACGGTCAGGTTGCAACTGCTTGGACTCCAGATTCAAAAGCAAATCGTATCATCGTTGCTTCAGATAACGTGGCTAAAGACGACCTTCGTAAAGAATTGATTAAACAAGCAGCTCCAGGTAATGTCAAGGCTAACGTGGTTCCAATTCAAAAACTGATTGAGATTTCAAAAGACCCACGTTTTGGAGAAACACATGCCCTTATCTTGTTTGAAACACCTCAAGATGCCCTTCGTGCCATCGAAGGCGGCGTGCCAATCAAGACTCTTAACGTTGGTTCTATGGCTCACTCAACAGGTAAAACATTGGTCAATACCGTTTTGTCTATGGACAAAGAAGATGTTGCTACATTTGAAAAAATGCGTGACTTGGGTGTTGAATTTGATGTCCGTAAAGTACCGAATGATTCTAAAAAAGATTTGTTTGACTTGATTAACAAAGCCAATGTCAAATAAGCCATTATTTATGAAAGGATTTTAAACATGTCTATTATTTCTATGGTTTTAGTAGTCGTTGTAGCCTTCTTTGCAGGTCTTGAAGGCATCCTCGACCAGTTCCAATTTCACCAACCACTTGTAGCCTGTACCCTTATTGGGCTTGTAACAGGTCACTTGGAAGCAGGGATTATCCTCGGTGGATCGCTTCAAATGATTGCCCTTGGTTGGTCAAATATCGGTGCTGCTATCGCTCCTGATGCTGCACTTGCTTCTGTCGCTGCTGCCATTATCATGGTTCTTGGTGGTGACTTTACCAAGACTGGTATCGGTGTTGCCCAAGCGGTTGCTATCCCTCTTGCCGTAGCTGGACTTTTCTTGACAATGATTGTTCGTACAATTTCAGTTGGTTTGGTTCATACTGCAGATGCTGCCGCTAAAAAAGGTGACTTCGGCGCTGTGGAGCGTGCGCATTTCATTGCGCTACTTTTCCAAGGACTTCGTATCGCGCTTCCTGCAGCTCTTCTCCTTATGGTACCAACTGAAACTGTACAAAGTATCCTTAGTGCCATGCCAGACTGGCTCAAAGATGGTATGGCTATCGGTGGTGGTATGGTCGTTGCCGTTGGTTACGCCATGGTTATCAACATGATGGCAACTCGTGAAGTATGGCCATTCTTCGCTCTTGGTTTCGTTCTCGCTGCTGTGTCAGATATTACTCTAATCGGATTCGGTGCTATCGGTGGTGCTATCGCTCTTATCTACCTTCACCTTTCTAAAACTGGTGGAAATGGTGGCGGAGGAGCCGCAACTTCTAACGACCCAATCGGCGATATCCTAGAAGACTACTAAGATAAGAAAGGACTGAAAACATCATGACTGAAAAACTTCAATTAACTAAATCAGATCGTAAAAAAGTTTGGTGGCGTTCAACCTTCTTACAAGGGTCTTGGAACTTTGAACGGATGCAAAACTTGGGCTGGGCTTATACACTCATTCCAGCTATCAAAAAACTCTATACTAAAAAAGAAGATCAAATCGCTGCTCTTGAGCGTCACCTTGAGTTCTTCAACACTCATCCATACGTAGCTGCTCCAGTCATGGGGGTTACTCTTGCGCTTGAAGAAGAACGTGCTAACGGTGTGGAAATCGATGACGCTGCTATCCAAGGGGTTAAAATCGGTATGATGGGACCTCTTGCTGGTATCGGTGACCCAGTATTCTGGTTTACAGTACGCCCAATCCTTGGATCTCTCGGTGCTTCACTTGCCCTTACTGGCAATATCTTGGGTCCACTCCTCTTCTTTGTTGCATGGAACTTGATTCGTATGTCATTCTTGTGGTATGTTCAAGAGATTGGATATAAGGCTGGATCAGAAATCACCAAAGATATGTCTGGTGGTATCCTTCAAGATATCACTAAAGGAGCTTCTATCCTTGGGATGTTCATTCTTGCTGTCCTTGTTCAACGTTGGGTAAATATTAAATTTGCTTTCGATGTTTCTAAAGTTCAACTAGATGAAAAGGCTTATATCCATTGGGATAAATTGCCAGAAGGGTCTAAAGGTATCCAAGAAGCATTCGCACAAGTAGGACAAGGATTGTCTCAAACTCCTGAAAAAGTTACTACTTTCCAACAAAACTTGGATATGTTGATTCCTGGATTATCAGGACTACTCCTTACTTTACTTTGCATGTACTTACTTAAGAAAAAAGTATCTCCAATCACTATTATCCTTGCCCTCTTCGCAGTGGGTATTGTGGCACATGTTCTTCACATCATGTAATCAAGCAACTAAAAAGGAACCAGGTTCTAAAATCTGATTCCTTTTTTCTAGGCTTTTATACTCAATGAAAATCAAAGAGCAAACTAGGAAGC
>NZ_VMKU01000034.1:0-46188 GCF_013276315.1 Streptococcus sp. 2741
CGACGTTGACGTGGTTTGAATTTGATTTGCGAAGAGTATTATCTTCATCTCGCGCTTGTCAGTTATCCTGCTTTTCCGATTGCGAGTGCGTAGATAAAGAAGATGGCGAAGCCAAAGAGGAAAAGCAATCCCGCAATGGCAAGGTGTTTGAGCCAAGAAGGAAGATTTTTGTTTTCACGTGTTACCAAGGCGTAATTCAAAAGAGCAAAGAAAGGTGTTGTCAGGAAAGAGCCAATCATGGCAAAGCGGAGCATGGTTGAAACCTGACCAGCGAAGAACTTGATAATGACGATACCGATGATAGCAGTGATGGTCATCCAGATGTTCAAAGATTTACGATTGTCCTCTTTTTGACTGATTAGCAGTCGGAGAGATTCCTGATTAACGCGAGAATAGCCATCGATAACAGTGATAACTGTTCCAAAGATACAGAGGAAGGCAATAAAAGTAATCAAGTAACGGGACCATTCGCCAAGAACAGAGGCATACATGCCCACGAATTGAGAGATGTATTTGACTGAAGCAGCTTCAACCGCCTGCCCTGTAGGATACTGAATCAGTGCTCCCAGTGCTACAAAGAAGACGGCTAGGATAGCTGTTCCAATATAACCAGTGTTAAAGTCAAACAGAGCATCTTCTGTGTTAAAGTTGACGGTCTTTCTCTTTTCAGCTGACCAAAGCGAATTGATAGCTGAAATTTCAATAGGAGCCGGCATCCATCCTAGGAGGGAGACGATGAAGGGCAGAGCTGCCATTTGCCAAGGTGTCTTCTCGACAAAATCAGAACTGTATTCTGGATGCTTGACCGCTGCGATGATAACTGCAAGAACAGTTGCAATGGTTAAGGCAGACATAATCCATTTGACCATGCCGTCTAAAAGTTTGTAGCCTCCAAAGAGTAGCATAGCCCAAATGATTGCAACGAGAATGAGGGACCACTGAGTAATGCTAAGTCCAATCATTGGGAAGGCACTGGCGATGATAGCTGAGCACAGAATGGCAACACCAGCCGTGTTGACCATAGCCGAAAAGACATTGAGGATAAAGAAAATCCAGAGATAGAGTTTTCCTTTTTCGGCATAACCTTCAACCAAAGTCTTTCCAGTATCAGCTGTGTATTCAGCACCAAAACGGAAAAATGGATATTTAAAGACATTGGCTAAGATGACCAAGAGAAGTAGAGACCAACCGTAAGAACCGCCAGCTTGAGTTGAGGATACAATGTGGGAACCTCCAACAGCGGCAGTTGCCATTAGGATTCCAGGTCCCATTGCTTTTAGCTTGCTTGCCCAGGTTGATTGATTTAAGGAAATAGCTTGCGACATGATAAATACTCCTTTTTGAATTTTCAGAATAATCTGTATATGTAATCTATATTCTACAAAAAATTTTTGGAAAATGCAAGAATATTTTGAAAAAAGATAGAAAATTTACAAAGAAGATATGAAAACAACTGCTATGATAGTAATACTCTTCGAAAATCTCTTCAAACCACGTCAGCGTCGCCTTACCGTAGGTATGGTTACTGANNTTGAGCTGACTTCGTCAGTCTTATCTGCAACCTCAAAACAATGTTTTGAGCAACCTGCGGCTAGCTTCCTAGTTTGCTCTTTGATTTTCATTGAGTATAAGGTGCAGCAGGATAAAGAAAAACCGAGAAGTTTCTTTCTCGGATTTGCTTATTATGAGGTTCCTATTTTCTATGCTCCAAGAGTTGATTGATATGGTCCACTTTTTTAGCTTCTCTTTTATAAAGAATAGCCCAAATGATGAGGTAAACAATCGCAAACTCGATAATGAGCTGGAGATAGAAGAACCAGTGGAAAGGGAACCAACCTGCTAGAGTTGCTAGTGGGACAAAGCCAGCCAGCATAAGGAAGAAATGGGAAAGCGTCGCACGGAGCATGCTCCAGTCACGGCTGAATAAGCGGTTGCCAAAGTTGAAGAGAATACCGATGGCTGCCCAGATAAGAGTACAGTAGAGCAAGACCAGGGCACCGTGAACCTGATGTTGAGCCATCACTTGGCCGATGATAGAGTAGGGATTTAGTGGTGCGTAGGTATTTGGTGCATAAATGAGTGAAAAGATGATAGAGAGGATGAGGCCGATAAGAACACCGGTGGCTGCGTCGTAGAAGATTTGTTTTTTCATAGTTCTAATTTCTCCTTGATGGTTTTTAGATAACGGCGTGAAGAGTAGGTGAAGCTTTCGTTTTTCAAGAAAATTTCTACTAGGCCGTTGGGCGTAAGCTTGAGATGGGAGATGGAGTCGATATTGATGATTTCTGATTGGGAAATTTGGATAAAATTGGTTGGCAAGAGTTCAAGGATCTGATAGAGTCGTAAGTCAATGGTGTAGGTCTGACTTGCTGTTTCTGCTAGAACCTTCCGATTCTCGATATAGAAGCGTTGTATCTTACCAATCTTAACTAGATAGACCTGATCATCAATCTTTCCTTTGATTGTTTCTTTTTGGTCAAGATTTTCTGCAAACTCGATGACTTTCTGGACTTTATCTGTTGGCTGAGGTGCTTGGACAATCAGCTTTTCCTCCTTGTAAGTCTCACTAATCTGTAGTTCTACTTTCATAAATTTCTCTCCTTGTTTTTCATACAAAATTGTGATCACTTCTTGTACACCTTTATTAAACACTATTTTATAGCCTATGGCAAGGGACTTTGTCTATGTGGAGGGATTTGGATCCTATGTGGTGGAGCTTTTCTGTCCTATCTGAAATATGGTATAATAGCACTATCAATTTCTAGGAAAACAGATACAGAAAGGGGCTGAAAGATGTCTCATATTATTGAATTGCCAGAGGTGCTGGCAAACCAGATTGCAGCTGGAGAGGTTATCGAGCGTCCAGCTAGCGTTGTTAAGGAGCTGGTAGAAAATGCCATTGATGCGGGCTCTAGTCAGATTATCATTGAGATTGAGGAAGCTGGTCTCAAGAAAATCCAAATCACAGATAATGGTCATGGAATTGCCCACGATGAGGTGGAGCTGGCTCTGCGTCGTCATGCGACCAGTAAGATAAAAAATCAAGCAGACCTCTTTCGGATTCGGACGCTTGGTTTTCGTGGTGAAGCCTTGCCTTCTATTGCGTCCGTCAGCGTTTTAACTCTTTTGACAGCAGTTGAGGGCGCAAGTCACGGAACCAAGCTCGTCGCGCGTGGGGGTGAAGTTGAGGAAGTCATCCCAGCGACTAGTCCTGTGGGAACCAAGGTTTGTGTGGAGGATCTCTTTTTCAACACGCCTGCCCGTCTCAAGTATATGAAGAGCCAGCAAGCAGAGTTGTCTCATATCATTGATATCGTCAACCGTCTGGGCTTGGCCCATCCTGAGATTTCTTTTAGCTTGATTAGTGATGGCAAGGAAATGACGCGGACAGCAGGGACTGGTCAATTGCGCCAAGCAATCGCAGGAATTTACGGTTTGGCGAGTGCCAAGAAGATGATTGAAATTGAGAACTCTGACCTAGATTTCGAAATTTCAGGTTTTGTGTCCTTGCCTGAGTTGACTCGGGCTAACCGCAATTATATCAGCCTCTTCATCAATGGCCGTTATATCAAGAACTTCCTGCTCAATCGTGCAATTCTTGACGGCTATGGCAGTAAGCTCATGGTGGGGCGTTTTCCACTGGCTGTCGTTCACATTCATATCGACCCTTATCTAGCGGATGTCAATGTGCATCCAACCAAGCAAGAGGTGCGGATTTCCAAGGAAAAAGAACTGATGACGTTGGTCTCAGAAGCTATTGCAAATAGTCTCAAGGAACAAACCTTGATTCCAGATGCCTTGGAAAATCTTGCCAAATCGACCGTGCGCAATCGTGAGAAGGTGGAGCAAACTATTCTCCCACTCAAAGAAAATACGCTCTACTATGAGAAAACTGAGCCGTCAAGACCTAGTCAAACTGAAGTAGCTGATTATCAGGTAGAATTGACTGATGAAGGGCAGGATTTGACCCTGTTTGCCAAGGAAACCTTGGACCGATTGACCAAGCCAGCAAAACTGCATTTTGCAGAGAGAAAGCCTGCTAACTACGACCAGCTAGACCATCCAGAGTTAGATCTTGCTAGCATCGATAAGGCTTATGACAAACTGGAGCGAGAAGAAGCATCCAGCTTCCCAGAGTTGGAGTTTTTCGGACAAATGCACGGGACTTATCTCTTTGCCCAAGGGCGAGATGGACTTTACATCATAGATCAGCACGCTGCTCAGGAACGGGTCAAGTACGAGGAGTACCGTGAAAGTATTGGCAATGTTGACCAGAGCCAGCAGCAACTCCTAGTGCCCTATATCTTTGAATTTCCTGCGGATGATGCCCTGCGTCTCAAGGAAAGAATGCCTCTCTTAGAGGAAGTGGGCGTCTTTCTAGCAGAGTACGGAGAAAATCAATTTATTCTACGTGAACATCCTATTTGGATGGCAGAAGAAGAGATTGAATCAGGCATCTATGAGATGTGCGACATGCTCCTTTTGACCAAGGAAGTTTCTATCAAGAAATACCGAGCAGAGCTGGCTATCATGATGTCTTGCAAGCGATCTATCAAGGCCAATCATCGTATTGATGATCATTCAGCTAGACAACTCCTCTATCAGCTTTCTCAATGTGACAATCCCTATAACTGTCCTCACGGACGTCCTGTTTTGGTGCATTTTACCAAGTCGGATATGGAAAAGATGTTCCGACGTATTCAGGAAAATCACACCAGTCTCCGTGAGTTGGGGAAATATTAAAAGTATAAAAAAGTCTGGGAAAAATGTTCAAAATCAGAAAAACGCATAAAATCAGGTGTTCAAAAACCTTGATTTTATGCGTTTTATCATAGAAATATTTACTTCATTTTTTCCTAATTCTTTTCGAAAATCTCTTCAAACCATGTCAGTTTTATCAGTAATCTCAAAACAGTGTTTTGAGCTAATTTTGCTAGTTTTGTCTGTAACATCGAAGTTGTGTTTTACCACTCTGCGACTGGTTTCCTAGTTTGCTCTATGATTTTCACAGAGTATTAAATTGCGATTTTGCCAAGTTTCTTTATTCGTCTAAAAGTAGAGTCTGTTCTATGCGTCTAATGTACGAATTAGGTTGACCATTTCAATAGCGCCTTGTGCACACTCAGAACCCTTATTTCCTGCTTTAGTGCCAGCTCGTTCTATGGCTTGTTCAATTGTATCTGTCGTTAGCACACCAAACATAACTGGGATTTCGCTATTTAAACTGATTTGGGCGATTCCCTTAGATACCTCGCTACATACATAATCATAATGACTTGTATTCCCTCTAATGACAGCTCCCAAGCAGATAATTGCATCATATTTTTTACTTTTTGCCATTTTTGATGCAATCAGAGGTATTTCAAAAGCTCCTGGAACCCAGGCTACCTCGATATCTTTCTCGTTTACATTCTCTCTTTTGAGATTATCCAGTGCTCCAGATAATAATTTTGAAGTTATAAATTCATTAAATCTCGCTACAACAATACCGATTTTAATATCGTTCGCTACTAAATTACCTTCATAAGTGTTCATTTATTTTTCCTCCATATTTAAAATGTGACCCATTCGATTTTTCTTTGTTTCTAAATAAAAACTATCGTAAGGATTGGCTTCTATTTCGATTGGTATTCTACTGGAAATGGTAATTCCATATTTTTCTAACTGTTCAACTTTGTCAGGATTATTTGTCAGTAAATGTAGTGACTGTAGTCCTAGGTCTTTAAGCATTTGTGCTCCAATATGATATTCTCTTAAATCACCTTCAAAGCCTAATGCAAGATTGGCATCAAGCGTATCCATGCCTTGATCTTGTAAATGATAGGCTTTTAATTTATTGATAAGTCCAATTCCTCGTCCCTCCTGTCGCAAGTAAAGTAAGACACCCGAACCATTCTCAACAATCATTTTCATAGCTTTATCGAATTGCTGTCCACAATCGCAACGTAAAGAGCCTAAAACATCTCCTGTTAAACATTCGGAGTGGACCCGACATAATACATTGGCTTCATCCTCTATGTTTCCCATAATAAGAGCAAGATGATGTTCCCCATTTAGTTTATCTATATAGCTAATTGCTTTGAAATTACCGTATCTAGTAGGCATATTGACAGTTGAAACTCGTTCTACCAGCTGATCATATACTTTTCTATATTCTTGTAATTCTTTGATGGTAATTAGTGGAATCTTGTGTTTCTTCGAGAACTGAATTAAATCATCTGTTCTCATCATTTTGCCATCATGATTCATTATTTCACAACATAGGCCACACTCTTTTAGTCCAGCTAATTTTAATAAATCAACAGTTGCTTCTGTGTGTCCATTTCTTTCTAGAACACCACCTTTTTTTGCAATTAAAGGAAACATGTGTCCTGGCCTGCGAAAATCAGAGGGTGTTATATCTTCAGCTACACACATACGTGCGGTCAGTCCTCTTTCCTCGGCAGAAATACCTGTGGTCGTTTCTTTATAATCAATTGAAACTGTAAAAGCAGTCTTATGAGTATCTGTATTGTTTTCAACCATAGGTGAAAGCATTAATTGATTAGCTAAACTTTCGCTCATAGGCATACAAATTAATCCTTTGGCATAAGTAGCCATAAAATTAACATTTTCTGTTGTAGCTGCTTGTGCAGAACAAATTAAGTCTCCTTCATTTTCTCTATCCTTATCGTCTATAACAAGAACAAGTCGTCCCTTCTGCAATGCTTCTAATGCTTCTTGTATTTTTCGATATTCCATTGACTGATTATCCTTTCTGCTAAAATCCATTTTGATATAATAGTTCCTTAGATATTTCTGATTTTGGAGAATTATCCATCAGTTTTTGCACATATTTACCTAAGATATCATTTTCAAGATTTACTGTACTCCCGACTTGTTTACTCTTAAGAATGGTTTGTTCCAAGGTATGAGGGATAACAGATACTGAAAAGTTTACTTTGGAGACTTTAGCGACAGTCAGACTAATGCCGTCAATTGTAATAGATCCTTTTTCAACTATTAAATCTAAAATTTCTTTTTGTGTGTTGATTTGATACCATACAGCATTATCATCTTTTTTTATTGACGAGATTTTTCCTGTACCATCAATGTGTCCTGTAACGACGTGACCCCCAAGTCGACCGTTGACAGATAAGGCTCTTTCTAGATTCACCTCACTTCCATGTTTTAATAGAGTAAGAGCTGTTCGACTCCATGTTTCATTCATTACATCAACTGTAAAGGATTGATGATTGAAATGAGTAACTGTAAGACAGATACCATTTACTGCTATACTATCGCCTAAATGGATATCCGTTAATATTTTTGAGGCTTTAATTGATAGTTTACAATTACGAGAGTCTTTCTGTATTCTTTCAACTTTTCCGATTTCTTCAATTATTCCTGTGAACATGGATAAATCACTTCACTTTCTATGAGATAGTCATTTCCTATTTGAGAAAAAGCATAAGGTTTCAATCTAATAGCGTCATTTGGCAAAGAAATGCCTTCACCTCCGACAGGAAACTTGGCACTGCCTCCAAAAATTTTTGGTGCAATATATATTTTCAGCTCATCAACAATTTGTTGTTCCAAAGCACTCCAATTCATTAGACTGCCCCCTTCTAGAACTAGGCTATCAATCTGCATGTTTCCTAGATGTTGCATTAAACTCGATAAGTCTATATGATTGCCTTTTTTCTTTATGGAAAGTATTTCACAGCCATGATTTTGATATAGCTTCATTTTATTTTTGTCTTCAGAGGAAGTGGCAATGTAAGTTTTAATATCATTTGCTGTTTTTACGATTTTAGAGGTAAGAGGAGTTCGTAAATGTGTATCGCATATGATACGGATAGGATTTTTCCCTTCCTCCAATCTACATGTCAGCAAAGGATCGTCTTGAATAACAGTATTGACTCCCACCATAATTGCACTAACATGGTGTCGTAACTGATGCACATGCTTTCTTGCTTCTTCTTCAGTAATCCATTTGGATTGATTTGTTTTAGTGGCTATTTTTCCATCCATTGACATTGCATATTTCATAAAAACATAGGGTACATGCTGGGTAATATACTTTCTAAAACTTTTTATTAAGTTAAGACACTCATTTTCTAAAATTCCAACAGTAACTTGAAGATTATTTTCCTCAAGTATCTTTACTCCTTTTCCAGATACAATAGGATTACAGTCTAGGCTTCCAATGACTACTCTTGTAATACCACTATCGATTATAGCATCTATACAGGGAGGTGTTTTCCCGAAGTGACAACAGGGTTCAAGTGTTACATAAAGCGTCGCTCCGACAGGGGATTTTCTACAGTTTTTAAGAGCATTTCTCTCAGCATGTGGGCCACCAAAAAACTCATGATAACCTTGTCCGATGATGTGATTATCTTTTACAATAACTGCGCCGACCATAGGATTGGGGTTGACGTAACCAGCCCCTTTTTGTGCCAGTTTTATTGCTAATTTCATATATTTTGAATCGCTCATCTCACTACCTCCAAAAAATATACCTTGAATAGGGAACTACTCAAGGCATACAAAAGAAAACTTATGCGATTAACAAAAATGCTCTGAAATGACAAGTAATCATTTCAGAGCACGCAAAAAGCACAAATATACTTTTATCTTCTTTCATCCAGACTATACTGTCGGCTTTGGAATTTCACCAAATCATGCCTTTCGGCTCGTGGGCTATACCACCGGTAGGGAATTGCACCCTGCCCTGAAGATAGTTATTCAATTACAGATGATTATAGTACTTAATTTTGAATATGTCAACAGATAAATACCGATTGTTTTTGATATACTGTATTTGTGATAATCGATTCTCGCTCCTCGGATAAAGAAAATATGATATACTAGATAAACGAAATAAGAGAGAAGGAACACTATGTACGCATATTTAAAAGGAATCATTACCAAAATTACTGCCAAATACATTGTTCTTGAAACCAATGGTATTGGTTATATCCTGCATGTGGCCAATCCTTATGCCTATTCAGGTCAGGTTAATCAGGAGGCTCAGATTTATGTGCATCAGGTTGTGCGTGAGGACGCCCATTTGCTTTATGGATTTCGCTCAGAGGATGAGAAAAAGCTCTTTCTTAGTCTGATTTCGGTTTCTGGGATTGGCCCTGTATCAGCTCTCGCCATTATCGCTGCCGATGACAATGCTGGCTTGGTTCAAGCCATTGAAACCAAGAACATCACCTACTTGACCAAGTTCCCTAAAATTGGCAAGAAAACAGCCCAGCAGATGGTGCTGGACTTGGAAGGCAAGGTAGTAGTTGCAGGAGATGACCTTCCTGCCAAGGTCGCAGTGCAAGCAAGTGCTGAAAACCAAGAATTAGAAGAAGCTATGGAAGCCATGTTGGCTCTGGGTTACAAGGCAACAGAGCTCAAGAAAATCAAGAAATTCTTTGAAGGAACGACAGATACAGCTGAGAACTATATCAAGTCGGCCCTTAAAATGTTGGTCAAATAGGAGCAGAGAATGACAAAACGTTGTTCGTGGGTCAAGATGACCAACCCGCTCTACATCGCCTATCATGATGAGGAGTGGGGTCAGCCCCTCCATGATGACCAAGCATTGTTTGAGTTGTTGTGTATGGAAACCTATCAGGCAGGCCTGTCTTGGGAAACGGTACTCAACAAACGCCAAGCTTTCCGAGAAGCCTTTCATAGCTATCAAATTCACTCAGTCGCAGAGATGACTGACACTGAATTGGAAGCCATGCTGGAGAATCCAGCTATCATTCGAAATAGAGCCAAGATTTTTGCTACACGCGCTAACGCCCAAGCCTTTCTACAGTTACAGGCAGAGTACGGCTCTTTTGATGCCTATCTTTGGTCTTTTGTTGAGGGGAAAACTGTCGTTAACGATGTTCCTGATTATCGCCAAGCCCCAGCTAAAACACCCTTATCTGAGAAATTAGCCAAAGATCTCAAAAAACGAGGCTTCAAGTTCACAGGCCCAGTCGCTGTTTTGTCCTTTATGCAGGCTTCAGGGCTAGTTGATGACCACGAGAATGATTGTGAGTGGAAAGGTCTTAAATGATGTCTAACAAAAATAAGGGAATTCTGATTTTTGCGATTCTCTATACAGTCCTCTTTGTGTTTGATGGCGTTAAATTGCTGGCTTCTTTAATGCCATCTGCCATTGCAAATTATCTAGTTTATGTAGTTTTAGCTCTATATGGTTCTTTTTTATTTAAGGATAGATTGATCAAACAATGGAATGAGATTAGAAAGACTAAAAGGAAATTCTTCTTTGGCGTCTTAACAGGATGGCTTTTTCTCTTTCTGATGACTGTTGTCTTTGAATTTGTATCAGAGATGTTGAAGCAGTTTTTTGGGCTAGTCGGACAAGGTCTAAACCAGTCGAATATTCAAAGCACTTTTCAAGAGCAACCAATACTGATAGCTGTTTTTGCTTGTGTTATTGGATCTCTGGTAGAAGAATTAATTTTCCGTCAAACTCTATTGAGATATTTGAGAAAAAGTCTGCCAACTTGGCTGAGTATCTTTATAGCCGGCCTTGCTTTTGCCTTAACTCATATGCACAGCTTGGATCTATCCGAGTGGGTCGGTGCAGTCGGTTATCTAGGTGCTGGCCTTGCCCTTTCTATTACTTATGTGAAAGAAAAGGAGAATATCTACTATCCTCTACTTATTCACATGTTAAGCAACAGCCTCTCCTTGATCATTTTAGCTATCAGTAGTATGTGATGAAAATACCAGTAATGATACTGAGAAAAAGCTGAGAAACTTTTCCCAGCTTTATTTGTTATAGTCAAAGCGAATGACTTGTTCCTGTGCATCTACATGAGCATGGACCCCAAAGGGTACAATTGCTCTTGGAGTTGCGTGGCCGACATTCAGATTATAGACAATCGGGATATTGCTGTCAATGATATCCAATAGTGCCTCTTTATAGTCATCATGGAAAGTTTCATCCATAGGTTTTCCGACCAAGAGTCCATTGATGACCGCGAATATGCCAGTGTCCTTTAAAGTTAGCAACATCTTTTTGAAGTCTTCTGTCTTAGGCTGTTCTTCGCTTGTTTCGAGCAAGAGGATTTTCCCTTCCCAGTCTGACAAGTCAGGGAAAAGTTTGTATTTTTGGCAGAGCTCCGTGCTATCTGCGTATCGAGAGTTGTCAAAGATATCGTAGAGGGATTCGAGGCAACCACCGAGGATTTTCCCCTCGAACTGGGCACTTCCTTGCAACAAGTCAAAACCTGTATTTGTATGACTGACACGAGGTGTTCCCAGGGCCGTGGGACTAAAATCAGTTCGTTCCTCATACCAAACGTCACTAGGGCGGATTTCTGAAATTCTTCCCGTCTCAATCAATTCTTTAAAGTAGTGAAGGCTATAGGCTAGCATTTCTTTGTCTAATTCACAAATGTCTGCTAAAAAGGATTGACCATAAAAAGTCTTGATTCCTAATTTATGCAACATGAGGTGGTTCATGGTTGTATCCGAGAAGCCAAGAAAAATTTTTTGTTTGATAACCTTTTGGAGTTGGTCATTTTCAAAAAGATAAGGTAGTAAGCGATATGTATCGTCTCCACCGATGGCACATAGGATCATATCGATGCTATCATCAGAAAAGGCATGAATCAAATCCTCTGCACGCGCTTCAGGATGGTCCTTGATAAAGTCTAATCCTTTTAACGAATGGGGCAAAAAGATAGGATTGAGTCCCAGATCCTTGAGACGTTGGATACCCAAGTCTACTTCGTGTTTGACAAAGTCCTCTCCGATAATGCCACTAGATAAACTAACAATACCAATAGTAGAAATCATATCTGATCCTCCTAGAAATAGATTGAGCCTATTTTATCACAAAATATAAGAGAAAGCTATGTGGGATTTCAGAAGAATACTTTTAATACTCTTCGAAAATCTCTTCAAACCACGTCAGTTTTATTTGCAACCTCAAAGCTGTGCTTTGAGCAACCTGCAGCTAGCTTCCTAGTTTGCTCTTTGATTTTCATTGAGTATGAGCCTATTTTATCACAAAAGATTAGATAGAGCTATGTGGATGTCAGAAGAATACTTTAAAATCAAAAAAGTAAGTGAAAAAGCAACCGCACCTGCAGTTGCTTTTATCGTTTTCTTATTCTTGATAGCGTGTTGGTCCTGCACTTGCACTACGGATATTCAAGCATTTCTTGAGATAGAAGCGAAGGGCTAGGAGGGCTGCTCCAATAATAGCTAGTGGCAATGGATCCAGTACTGGGTTAAGGCTAGCTGGTAGGAAGCTTGTTGCAAAGAAGACAAGCAACCAAAGGAACATAGAAGCTAGGATAACTAGTACAGATTTCCAGAAAGGTGGACGTTGACTGCGATCCATATCTGGTCCATAGTATTGGTAAACAAAGTAGTACATCAAGTAGAAGGCAAATCCACCAACCAGTCCAACTAATAGAAGAGTAATCAATCCATAGCCGAAAGCTTGATCTGCCGTAAAGAAGGTTGTGAGGGCGCTGACAAGGGCAAAGAGGCTAGTGATGAAAAGAGCTGAGTCCATAATCATCAGTTTTGGATCATCATTTTCTTTTGGATGCTCTTTTTCGTACTGCTCTTTGACAGTGAAGCTATGAGCCCAATGAGTTGGTGCGCCGTATAGGGAACGGGCAGTTGTACCTTTAGATTGCTCCTCAAGGATTTGGGGAATGACTTCCTCAAAAATAGTCTGGATTTCAGCGTCTGTTTTCCCATCTTTGATGAATTGTTGGGTAGCAATGTGGACAAACTCTTGGTTTTTCTTAGTTAATTTTTGTAGATCAATCTGAGACATAGGAACTCCTCTTAGAACCATTTTTTATGGATGAGATAGAGAGTGAGCGAGACACTCATAGCAAAGGCGATAAAGACGATTAACCAGAAGGCATTTGGCTCTCCGTTTAGGGGGATTTCATTATCCTTAAAGTTCATCCCGTAGGCAGAAAAGACCATGGTTGGGATGGACATGACGATGGTCACAAGAGCCAAGGTTTTCATGATGTTGTTCTGGTTGTTAGAAATGATAGAGGCGAAGGTCTCTGTCATAGAATGCAAGACGTTTCCATAAATGTCTGCCATCTCGATGGCCTGTTGGGTTTCAATCAGGGTGTCTTCAAGCAGGTCTTCGTCCTCAAGGTATTTCTTGATATTGCTGGTTGAACTGGTCAATTTCTTAATCACGCGCTCATTTGTTTTGAGGGAGGCTTTGAAATAGACGATAGTTTTTTCCAATTCCATGAGCTCAATCAATTCTTCATTACGAGTTGATTGATGCAGTTGACTTTCGATTTGTTCACTCTTACGGTCAATCGAACGAAGGGCTGTTAGGTAAAGTTCTGCATTGCGATAGAGAATCTGGAAGATAAAACGTGAGCGCATGAAGGTATAGAAATTACGCAAACGACGGTTGATAAAGACATCAAGGACAGGTAGTGGTTCCAAACACGTAGTGATAATGGTTTCCTCAGTGATGATAATACCAAGCGGTATGGTTACGTAGTAGGTGCGGTTATTTCTTTCCTCCGTGACCGGCACGTCTACGATAATCAGGGTATACTCGTCTTCAATGGTAATACGAGACATTTCTTCCGCATCGAGCGGTGCTCGAAGGTCGGCAATATCAATATCGAAGGTGTTGGCGATTTCGAGTGATTCATTTTGAGTCGGATTGACGAGATTGATCCAAGTACCCGGTTCAAGCGTATCGATCTCTTTAAATTCAGTTGTTGTAGAGAGAAAAACTTGTTTCATATCCCTTATCCTTTCTCATTTTTCAGATTTTTTCACACCGTACTATTATACTACAAAATCGGCCTTTTTCAAAATAAATCTAACAAAAATCCTGTTGCTATTGGATTTTTACTTTGTCTTGAAATGTTGATTTTTAAATTTGCTCCCCTTTTTGCTCCCCCTATAGTGCTTTTAGTGCAGTTTCGTAGAATGATACTGCTTTTTTTGCGTTCTCTTTTGAGAGGTGGCTATATATATCCATGGTCATTGATAAAGTGGAATGACCTAGGCGGTACTGGAGTTCTTTGTATGGTATTCCAGAGTTAAGCAAGAGACTAGCGTGAGTGTGACGGAATCCGTGAAATCCAATGTTAGGAACATCAGCACGCTTAAAATGTGTTTGCAATCTTCTTTTAAGTCTTGAACTGCTAGGATAGTCATGAATGAAATCAGAAAATACCACGCTTTCACGTTGCCCTATCTTCCAAGCCTCTTTAGCTTGGCGTAGTTTGTACTGTTTTAGCATGCTAACAGTCGCTTGATCTATATCTATATCCCGATAACTAGCCTTAGATTTTGGGCTATTAATTTCTAAATCACGATTTAGTGTTTTGGTAACATGTACCACGGCATTATCTAAATCTATATCAGACCAGGAAAGAGCTAAAGCTTCATTGATACGGCAACCAGTAGCCAATAGGAACTTATAGAGCGTTGTCTCATAGTAGTAACGATATCTATCGCTATCTAAATTATCGAGATAACCAAGAAACTTTTTTAGTTCTTGATTTTCAAAGTGTTTTACTTTTTTCCGCTTTGCTTTCTGAGTGTTACGAGGTAAAACAACATCACGCGCAGGATTGGACGGTATAGCCTGCATGGTTACGCCATACTGTAAGATACGTTTGTTTAAAGCGTGTATCTTGTCATAATGTAGAAAAGCCCCTTTTTCCCCTCTATTAGTCTTGTCAGCAAGTTCGTTGATAATTGACTGGATAAGTGGAGTAGTGAGCTTATCGAGCTTGTAAGCCCCAAAAATAGGCAATATATGATTATCGATTAGCTTTCTAACATTGCCTTGAGTGTTTGGCTTAACCGTATTCTTATAACTTTCTAGCCAGAGATTGGCTAATTCTTGATAGTTTTTTATGGTGCTAGCCTTTTGTCTAGTACAACCATCTTTCTGGAAAGTAATTTTTTCTTGATTGGCTTTCTGCTTAACTTCCTTTTGTGTCCGCCCCGTTACCTTAGTTTTAACTTTCTTTCCTGTTACCTGGTCAACTCCTAAATATACATTAGCACGATAGACTTTGCTACCGTCTTTTTTTATAACTTCAGTTATTTTCATGATGATAAACCTTTCTAAAATACATCAGCAGGCAAGCCATTATCAAAAAGGTTTTATATCATGCTAGGGGCTACGAGAACCCCTTATTTTTGGTTTTAAGTAGTCAGACGGTAAATAATACCAGAATAAAAAACAAGGCGGATATGGGGTTAGTATGGGTGTTTTTACATATACGGGTAAATGTTGGAAAATGTCGGATTTTCAAGAATACTGGAAAAAAGCAATTTTCTTCATTTTCTGAGTCCCTAAAAAAGGGGAAGGAAGTTGTTGATAGACAAAGTCAGCGGACTTGCTGAAGCACGCGCTTCATGATTGTTGGACATTGTGGCGCGTGGTATGCTATAGGTCGCTTTTTAACTGCAAGACTGGTATAATGATGTTGTAAATACCTAACCTTTCGCTTATTTTCAGTTAGGTACTATCAGACAAGTTGGCAGTAGCTAGCTTGTCTTTTTGTTGCTATTTTACAATTTTGCTTATTTTTGCGCTTTGGTCTGTAAAATCGGCTTTCTATTCTTCAATTTCCCCTATTTTTGCACAATAGACCATGAAAAGATGGTTGCTATTGGCGAATATGGGGTTAATTCTCTCTATATATGCCCACGACTTCGCCGATGGTGCGAATATCGTTGTTTTCGTCTAGTTGAATATCAGCATATTCAGGGTTAAGGCTTTCTAAATATCCTTGACGCAGTTTCTTGACATAGTTAGCACCGTCTACTTGGAAGATACCAATAGTGTTATAGTCAACTTGAGGTGTATTCTTGATAAATAGGTAATCGCCATTCTTTATCTTTGGCTCCATGGAGTTGCCAACGACATAAGCGATAGCGTCATAGTCGCCTGGGATTTCATCCTCATAGAACGAAACTTCCATATCTAAATCGTCGTCCTGCATCGAACCACTACCAGCAGAGACAACCCCAGTAACACGACGTTGGGCGGTCTGTCTGTAGTCGTCCAGTCTGATGATGTTTTCCGATACTTCGTTTATCTTCGTTTCTTCTTCGTTCTGCTCCAGCAGTTGCTTTTCAAGATAAGCCAAGGCCTTTGCTTGTCTTGGTGGAGTTAGTTGATCATAGATGGCTTGAACTGGTGAAGTGGTAGCAATTTCTTCGTTTTTATTTTCTACTAAGTCAGACTTTGAAACGTTGAAAAAATTAGCCAGCATTTCGATTTTATCTATACGTGGGTAAGTTTTAGCATTTACCCAATCGTTAACGGTTGTATACTTAAAATCTAATGCAATAGCTAACTGACGAGGGTTTAAACCTTTTGCACTTAAAAGTCTTTTGATATTGTCCGCCATTATTTGCTTATTTCCTAATGACATAGTGCAACCGCCTTTCTATAATTCATAATTTAATTATACGGTTAAAACGTAGAAAAAGCAAGGGAAACGAAAAAAAAGAAAATAAAATCAAAAAAAGTGTTGACAAGTTATCGGTTTTACCGTATGCTGTCATTGTGTCCGATTTAAACGGATATCCAAAAGAAAGGAGTGAGGGCTATTTGCGTCTTACATTGAAAGCGTTGCGTGCTAATAGCAACATGAAACAATCAGAGGTGGCACAAAAATTAGGAATTTCTGCAACTACTTGGAGTAAGTGGGAAAATGGAAAAAGTTTTCCTGATGTTGCCCAAGTAAAAGAGATTGAAAAACTCTTCGGTGTTGCTTATGACGACATTATTTTTTTAAGATAATATCCGATTTAAACGGATATCCAAAAGAAAGGAGTAACCCAATCGCAATACTATATTACATTTACAAGATACTCCACTGGTGCTTTACCACTGGAGATTGACAACAAAAAGGAGCAAACCAATGGAATTAGTCTACATGGACGGTAAGAAAGAACCGTATACACTGAGCAGTATTGTGGCAGAATGCACGGGATTGCAACATCACACAATAACCAAGACGATCCGCAAACATCAAGCAAGGTTTGAACAGTTCGGAAAGGTTGGATTTAAAATCCAAGCTATGGAGAGTGGCCAGAATACCAAGGACTATATTTTGAATGAGCAACAAGCGACCTTGTTAGTTACATTCTTAAAGAATACCGAGCAAGTGGCCAACTTCAAAACCAACCTAGTCAAAGCATTCTTTGAAATGCGTGATGAGCTTTCTAAGTTTCGTATGCAGAGGGCGTTAGAAAAGTCAAAAAGAAAAACACTGCATGACAGTATTGAGAACTGGGAACAAGCCCCAAAGCATCCGCATAGCACCATGAACAACCTGCTACTGAAGGCAGTAACTGACAGGAACGCTAAGCAGTTAAGGGAAGAACGTGGGGGCTATAATGGCATCGATAGCTTGACCAGTGACGAGCTAGAGCAATACCAGGCATTTGAGGATATGGTAATAGCCATGATTGGCTTGAATATGAGTTATCAGGAAATCAAAGCAATGGCATTCAGAAATAAAAAAACACGCCAAAGAAGCGCGTGAGAGCAACAAAAAAAGGCTTACCGAGACCAATCAGCAAAGCCTTTAACACTAACACTAAAACGAATTTAACAAAGCAGGCAAGCTATTATCAAAGAGGTTTTAGTAAAGATTTATACCTAGATTATAGCATAATACAGCGGTTTCCGCTAGTACATTGAAAATAAAATAAGGTACGCTGGGAAGATTTTAAATTTTTTTCGGTTTAGGGGTTGACATTTAAGACGACAATAATTATAATAATTTATGTCGTCAAGAAAGGAGGCAATCCGATGACTGACAAAATAAAGAAAGTAGGACGTCCGAAGGGAGAAAATTCTAATACCGTAAAATTAACAGTCAGAGTTAGCGAACAGCTAAATAGTAAGCTGGAAGAGTACGGTAAAAAGAATGGTTTGACAAAACCTGAAACTTTGAGAAAAGCCTTTGAAAATCTTACTAAATAAAAAATACCTTGCAACTTGTCAAACGCCAATCCGAGAAGTTGCAAAGTATCCGCCCCCACGAATGAGGTACGTAAATATCTTATCATGCGTACTCTTATTTGTCAAACACAGAAATAGAGTGCGCTTTTTGCGTACCCAAAAAATGAGGGAAACAATGGGAAAACAACATCAAGTAGTAAAATTCAAAGATATAGCTGAAAAATTGCCTGAATTAGAGGGTAAGCGCCTAGAAGAAATTACTAAAGTATTAGGTTATCGTAACCTAGAGAGTTGCAGAACCAACCTCTGCAAGCTGAAACAAAACAATCGCCTAGATTTTACACTAGAAAAAGGAGTTTATAGCAAGTTCGCACTCTTGGACGGTACGGTAAAAGAGGAATTGGAAGATAAAGAATTGTCTGAACGTGGGCGCTATTTGAAGAGCGTAGACCGATACAAGGCAATGCTGAACGCCTTTTCTATCGCCTTTGATAGCACGGTCAAGGCGGAAACCAGACAAAAAGCAGAACACGACGGCTTGAAAGCCTTGGATAGAATCCCAGATAAGCACTACGCCCTACTTTACGACATGATGGAGGGCTAGCGTATGACATCATACGAATGAGCAAAATAGAGCGCCAACTCTTTAAACTGGTACTTTCTCACGCTTTCAATTTGGCGACTCTGAGCGTGAAGATATCGTCTATAAGAAACAACTCAAAAAGCCCCACGCTCTCGGTCGGCAAACTTCTGAGCGTGAGGCCTGTGACAGGAAAAACTGTATAAGAAACAACCATTCAAAACCCCCACACTCGCCATCGCAAAACTTTGAGTGTGAGGATATCCTGGATAGTAAACGACAATTAAAAGGCCAACGGAGGAAAAACATGATAGCAGATCAATTAGAAGCTATTTCAACAAATTTAGAAGAAATACAAGAAATTCTTGTAGGAGATGGAACTGCATTAGCTAAAAGAGAAATCAGCAGGGTATTGAACGACTTGGATGATGTCTACAATGAACTAACTAGCACAGAATACCGTGAACAACAGGAAACACTTAAGGAACAGACGGAAAGGATGAAACAGAGAGTAGTTGCTGAAGTAATAGGAGAACTAGAAGAACGAGAAGAGTCTTATTACAGAAATTATTGGGGTGATACTAAGTTTATAAAGCTACTTTCCAACTTTGATGGATTTCTTTTCTTAAACACTTACCTAGCTGAAATAACTAAAGAAAATACCTACCCAATGGAACAAAGCCAATTATTGAATTATGTATGGGAAGTCATAGCGGTTGATATCGCAAAGAAAAAACGAGGGAAAAAGAACGTTTTGGATTCATGGACAGACTCATCCTTATATACTCGTGGAATGATGATTGATTAGGAGGCAATGCAATGACACTGGACCTAGACAACATGACACAAGCAGAATTTGATGAACAAATGGCTGAAATCAAGGAGAGAAATCCGAACCTCTTCCAGTTTATTGCTGATTTTGTAGATAGAAAGGTAAGTACCGAAGAGGTGGAGGAGTTTTTGAAGATGGAGCGAACTAATCAAGTGGACTATATCAAGAATTACAAAGCGAGGGCATAACATGAATGAATTAGATTTGACCAACACACAAGCGGTAATCTTTATGGTGGTATTGATTGGCTTACTGCTTTATCTAAACCACCGAGACCGCAAAAAAAGCGCCCAATTTGAGCGAGAAAACCAACAGACGATAGAAACACCTAGCGAGGATTTAAACCCTGATTATGGGCGCTATATCCAGCTTGCAGGGGTAAGAGTTTACGGAGGAATGAAATGAGTTACACAATGAATTTATACCCTGATATTGAAAAAATACCAGACGAACCTTATTTTACTAAAGATATTTTTCTAGCTACGTGTATGGACAATGCGACAAAGTTAGCTGTAACTATGGGCTTGTTGACAAAACAAACGTTGGATTTAGAGACTAAGACAGCTATTTTGAAAACCCTTGATACAATCATAGAAACTCAAAAAGATATTTTGCGAGGGGTAGCGAGCGGACAAATAACCTTTTTGAATAAAAGCAAAGGAGAGGAGGAGCTGAATGAGCCTATCAGAGAATGACAAACGAGTATTAAGACTAATCAAAGTGGGGGCTGAGAACTCCATAACAGGGGCAGAAATCAGCCTGATTACTAAGCTAGCAGAAAGAACCGTGCAAGATATTATCAGCCGTCTGATCACGCGCTACGGCGTTCCTATCATCGGGGTACGTCATGGAACATTTAGAGGATATTTTATCCCAGCTAACAAAGAGGAGTTACTGGACGGTGCAAAAACATTTTACAATCAGATACGAGAAGAAGAAAAGCGCCTAACTGTCCTTTTAAATGCTGATTTAGAGAGTTATAAGCAACTACTGAAGGGGGCGGACGAATATGTTTAGCCTAAGCCGAGAAAGCGAGCAAGACCTAGCGCATGGCATTCTGGAGGTAGTGGAAAGATACCTTGAAGCGCGTGATAGACTCAAACCACGACTGACTAAGCTTATAAATAGGGTTGAACTCAAAGAGGAATTGAAAATTAGTGATAATACGCTAAATAAGTGGGAAAGTCAGGGTTTAAGACGCTATCAACCGCCTGACGATGGTTCAAGAATGATTTACTATTTAGTTCCTGACATCTGGAAGTTTCTGGGGGTGGAGAATGGGTAGATATAACACACACCCAGCACAAGGCGGAGGTCATTATCATGACATTAAATTGTATAAGCACCGTGGCAGATCTTTGGAACAGTTCCAAGAACAAAAGCTACTGAAGAAGTTAAAAAAGAAACGCAAAAAGGGGCGATAGTATGACAATTTACGAGGCTAAAGGCTTTCAGAGTAATCTTGTCTATCCATTTGATAAGATTGAGCCGTTCCAGTACATTGAACGCTTTAAGCCTTTGGTAGTCCCTGAAGGGGCAAACATTGAAGAATTTAAACGTACACAAGCGCCTTACTGTATCAGTGGGAAAGTGACACCAGAAAAGCATGGCAGTTACAAGCGAAACAACTCCAGTCTAATCTATCGGGATTTGATTTTCCTTGATTATGACGATATACAGGGGACGACTGAGGGTTTTATAAAAGCCATTTCTAGCGCTTTATTTGGCTACTCCTATATCTTATACCCGACTATCAAACATAGCTTAGAAAAGCCCCGTTTTCGTCTTGTGGTGAAGCCTGACAACGTGATGAATGAGGCGACCTATAAGCAGGTAGTGAAAGAGATTGCTGATAAGATTGGGCTACCCTTTGACATGGCCAGTTTAACATGGTCACAACTCCAAGGGCTACCAGTAACAACAGGCGACCCAGCAAGTTATCAAAAGATTGTAGAGCATGGACTTGATTATCCAGTACCACAGACAACGGCTGAACCAGTCAAACAGAATGCTACAAGTCTTCCATACACTCCAAGGCCAAGCGGTCAGAAATCTATGACCATGAGGATCATTGACACGCTTTTCAACGGATTTGGAGACGAGGGAGGGCGAAACGTAGCACTGACACGATTTGTAGGCTTACTCTTTAATAAGTGGGTTGATTGTGACCTAGAGACCGCCTATGAACTTACAAAGATAGCCAATAGCGTGACAGTTGAACCATTACCTATTGACGAGCTAGACCGCACTTTTAGCAGTATAGCACGGGCTGAATATAGAAAGAGAGGTTAGAACCATAGAACTAGAAGAATTAGCAAACCTAAAAAGTGAAATCTTGGAGGTCAGAGAGCAAGAACAACCTCCTAGAACGATGAAGGAGCTTGAAAATCGTATATTTAAAGCTGGAGAAGAATGGCGGGCAGAACATACCGAAACTAAGGTAAATGAGA
This sequence comes from Streptococcus sp. 2741, assembly GCF_013276315.1. NCBI lineage: Bacteria > Bacillati > Bacillota > Bacilli > Lactobacillales > Streptococcaceae > Streptococcus > Streptococcus sp. 2741. The sequence goes on from NZ_VMKU01000034.1 coordinate 21,822, forward strand.
CCACAGGGGACGTTACCGAAAAGGTTGCCATGCCTCAGACATTCACAGTAGCAAAAATACTGAGCGAGATTGTCACATTTACTTTTATCAGCAAGAGCAATATACCTGATTATAGCCTACTCTATATCTACGATTTAGACGAGGGTATCTATACTGCTAGCAATGATCTTTTCAATCTTTTGTGTAAGACCTTTGACGTTAGAATTAAACCCAGAGAGTGGCCACAGATTAAGTTAATGGTGAGAACATTGGCAAAGATACGAAAACCTTTAGAAAGCGCCAACCTTATTCCCGTACAGAACGGCATTATCAACTTAGAAACTAAGGAACTACTCCCCTTTAGTCCTAAGTATGTAATTACAAGTAAGATAAGCACGGCCTACCACGCGCCTAAACGAGTCCCAATAGATAGAGAGGGCAAAACTTTTGATGATTGGCTAAACTCAATCGCTTGTAATGATAGTGAACTGGTAACACTGTTTTGGCAGATTATCCTAGAGGCTATCAATCCTAACTACACCCGAAACAAGTTCGCTATCTTCTACGGGGATGGTAACAACGGTAAGGGGACATTCCAGCGCTTCCTTATCAATCTGATAGGGGAAAGCAATATATCAGCCTTAAAACCTGCACAGTTTGCTGAAAAGCATAACTTAGAAACCCTGGTAGGTAAAGTTTGTAATATCGGAGATGAAGCCCCAAACGAATACTTAAAAAATCCGTCTGATTTAATGAGTATCACTAGTGGGGACACTGTTCTAGTCAATCCCAAAGGACGCCCAGCCTTTGAAGCTACTTTCAAGCTATTCAATATCTTTTCAGGGAATTATATTCCCAACGGTGGCAACAAGACAAAAGGCTGGTATCGTAGAATTATGATCGTCCCTTTTAATGCTGACTTTAACGGGGAGAAGGAAAAGCCTTGGATAAAAAATGAGTTTTTAGCAAACAAGGAAGTCCTAGAATATGCCCTCTACAAAGCTATCAATCAAGAGCCATTTACTCACTTTATCGAACCTAAAGCAGTTAAAGGACTCCTAGAAGAATACCAGGAGGATAATGACTACTTACTTTCATGGGTTAAGCATGAATACATGGAAAAAGGTTGGCATGAGCTGGACGTAGTACCTGTTTTTATCGTTACAAGATCACTAAAGCACTACGCCGAAGATATGGGAATACCCAAACCCAATGTTTACGGGGCTGGTAAAGAAACTATCAAGCACTTACAACAGTTGACACCTAATCGGTATTCTCTAAGAAAGAAAAGAGTTCCTTCAGAAGATTTTGAAAAACTAGAGGCATGGGACGTTGACAAGATAAAAATGCGGACACCTCAACACTCTAACACTAAACAAGAATAAGTGTGACGTTCTTTTTTTGCTTAAACCCTTGATAATACTGATTTTCTTAAAAAAAGTGTGACGTTGTGTGACGTTCTCAAAAAAGAAGGTCACACCCCTTGAAGCCTTGATATATCTAGCTTTAGGGGAATAGGTGTGACGTTGTGACATTCTTTCCAACTCTTATATATAGAGAAAAATGCAGTATTTATATATATAGGAACGATAAAACAAAAGAACGTCACAGGGTCACAGGGGTGGTGAAACACCTAGAGCCTCAAGGGTTTGAACGTGTGACGTTCTTTGTCACAGAAGGTCACAGAACACGAAAAATATTACATAATTTACCTTAAAATAAAGAAATGACAACAACATGAAAGTTAAACTATTTGAATATACTAGACGATGGGAAAAAGAAGACTTTGAGAAAGAGATCAATGACTTCATGGCAACTGTTGAAGTGCTGGACGTTAAAATTTCTGGTACACCATCTAGTGAATCCTTTAATTCGGTGGCTATCGTATTGGTATTATACAGGTAACAAAATGGGGTAGATAGTACCGACCCCCTTGCAATGGTGTAACTACTAGTGACACCCTTAAAACAGAAAGAGTAAAAACAACATGACACTAAAAACATTTTCAGATAAAGCAAAAACATTTACTTTCACTTACGAATTTAAAGACCTAGATACTGCTATGGTAGCAGGTCACGCGCTACTGGGATATATGACTGGGACTTATGAAGTACCATCTATTTCAATAACTCACAAGGATAAAGGGACGCTTGTAGCTGAGTATGTGGAGGATAAGAAACTAAACAAGACCTTCAAGCGTATTTGTGACAGTTTTAAAGACTACTACAACCAACCAGTGGACGATGAAGCATTTGAAGAACGTTATAAACGGGAGCGCGTGCTTCAACTCAAAGAGTCAGAGGATTTTGAGAGTTTGCTGGAAAAAGTCACAGACTACGAGCTGGAACTATTAGACTATGCTGATCGCTTGCTTTCTGATACGCCTATCCCTATGGACTCTATGACTGCTTTTGGTACGTTGGAAAAGCTAGGCGATGAAAGTATTAGCCTACTCCAAAAGTTGGACGTAGAGGGCGAATATAAAGGCCTTGCTGGTTATACAGAGCATTTGAAGTAGAAAACAGGGGAGCAATCCCCTTTTTGTTAACAAGTCAATAGTTTTGGGTTTTTCCATATAGGGGGAAATAATGAAGCGGTTAGCAATAGAAACAATCACTAAATCAATGAAGCTGAGAGGAATAACTAAGGGTATAGCCGAGTTGGACGGTCAACGTTTAGAGATTGATTTGGATAGTTTAATGATTGATTTTGGTGGAGAATCATTTGAATTAGACAGAATAGCAGGTACTAAGGGAGGTAATCGATATTTCTTTCTTTGCCCTGATTGTGGGAGACGGTGCAGGTTGCTTTATAAACGGTATTTGTATTTTAGTTGCGGTACTTGTCTAGATATCCACAAGAGTACCCTGAACCGCAGTAAAACGGATTGCCAATACTACTGGGAGCTTGCACTAAAAGAAGCCAGAAAGGTAGAACCAGGGTGGAGTCCTAGACGTGGTGGATATATGTTTGATGGTTTCCCTGAAAGACCAAGGTATATGAAACGTGACAGGTATCATAAGCACTATAAGAAGTTTTTGAAGTATATTGAAAAAGGGGATAGATTTTGGCTGAATGGTTCGAGATTGTGAGACAATATGAAGTAGTGTGTAATTTACCAAACGAACACCGTATAAGGGGGAAATATGGAGCGCGATAGCCAAGGGAGGTTTTTGCCGGGCAATCAAGTAGCAAAAGGCAACAAGGGCAATAGAAAGCCCAAATATGGCAATAGCAACGCTTTGAAGCATGGACTACGCAGAGGATATACTGGACTGTTACCAAGCCGAGAAGGTGGGGTATCTATATATAAAAATGGTGCATATCTTGGAACACTACCAGACAAGTATTTTAACCATTCTGAAGATGGAGCGCTTTGGGTAGATTATAGCGCGTGTCAGTATCTTGTATTAGTTTGTGGCTTGCCTGAAAGTATGTTTAGCGAACCAGAGGAATGGTAAGGGTGTATATACTTGAACTCCGAGCGAACGCCGAGAAAGTGGCTATATCCCCCTATCATTTATCAAGCAGATAAGAGCAATAAAAACCCTCCTTAACTCCCTGAGAAATGACAAGCAGATAAGCGAAGTTTTTAGCCCTCTTATTTCGGATCTACTCCTTGCAGAATGATAGGCAGATAAGGACGACAATAAGCCTTCTTAATTGCTTGCAGAATGACAAGGAGATAAGAGAGATAAAAACGTCCCTTAATTGCCTATCAAATGGAATGGAGAATAGGCTTGAACTAAGAGCGAACATAGAGAAAACGAAAAAAGCCAAGGCGCTCCGCCTCAGCTATAATCTCAATAATATTATATCACACAGGAGACCAAGGCATGACACCAGAGCAGGTAAAAGAAAAACTAGAGGGCGTTAAGTGGATCAATAAAGAAATAGAAGGCTTATATTTGGAGCTTGCAGCTTTAGAAAGTGGTATTATCAAAAAGCAAGAACTGAGCACTACTAGAGTACAAACAAGCAGGGTAAATACAGCAGAGAATAACCTTATAAGCGTTCTAAAACTAAAAGAGGACACTTTACAGAGAATTGAGCGACTTACTGAAGAGAGAATGGAAATATCTAGGCTGATCGATAAGCTGGCCAATCCGCTTGAGCGTTCTGTTCTCAGGCTGTTCTACTTGAATATTCTTGACGCTTGGCAAGTTGCTGAGGAAATAGGTGTATCTACAGCCTCGGTATATCGAGTAAGGCAAAAAGCCATAGAACACTTAGCAAATGTGGGGTAATAGGTGAGCACAAAAAAACGCCTAGAACAATCTAAGCGCTAAAGAGTAGTGGACGGTGTGCCTGTCCCGTCATCTCATACTATGAAGTTGCGTAGCGACACTATCATCTCTACCTCACTTCTCTTTAGACTAATTATACCACAAAGGAGCGAACTAATGGAGCTGGATAAGTTTAAAACGATGATGAAAGTGAGAGAGCGGATGACTTACTTTCTACGTTTCCAGAGAATGGCAGGAAGTGAAAACCAAGTTACAATAGATGAAGAGGCTTGGAAACTTGTCTTACCTGACCAGTGGAATTTGACTAGCAAGCATGAAAAGGCAATCTGTGAGGGGTTGGAAATATTCGCCCATGACATCAACAGCATAGAGAACAAGCGAGCCAGAAAATACTTTATTATCCATTATTGCTATATGAGAAAGAAAACTATGAGCGAATGCGTAGAAATGGCAGGTACTAGCTCCACTAGCTACCACCGATATAAACAGATAGCCGTCTTAAACTTTGCGAGAATCCACCAGAACGGAGAGCTAGAAGCATATAAGTAGGCGTCGGTGGTGTTTTGTTGAGAAATGTTGAGATTTAAGTGAGGGGGGATGACATGATTGAAGATTTTTTTGATTGATTTGGAGAATATCCAATTAGAGGATATGGAGATAGATTTAAACATGGATATAGACATCGATTTAAACATAGATTTTGACCTTGATGGTTTAGATTTAACCTTACCACAAGAGTTAGAAGCATAAATGTTGGCAAATGTAGGCGTAGGCTTCATATTCGCCCCCTATTTTGCTTTGTTTCGTACTGGACAACTAAAACACCATGGATAAACTAGAAGCCCTCAGAAACGAATCTGGGGGCTTTTGTGAGGTTATGAAAAACAAGTGTAAAAATACGTGTTATATGTTGATAAGTGTTTTAAACAAGTGTATAATATAATTAAAGATACGGAAAGGAGAAATCGATGACCGAAAGAGAACTAAAGAAACTTGCTAAGAAAAAAGGGTTTATCAAAACAGCTTTTGGTAAAGGTTCGCATGAAGTTTGGAAGCATCCAGACGGAAGAACGGTAACGATACCTAAACCAAAAGAAAACGACTATAGACCTGGAACACTTGGCAAGATTTTGAAAGTACTGGAAGGGGAGTAAAAAACTCCCTCCCCTATATTGGGGCGGTCATTGGTTATTATCAGATTATGAAATACACCTACTTGGCACTATTTGAAGTGGATAAAGAAAACGGCGGTTATACAATCACATTCCCCGATTTTCAAGGAGCAATTAGCGAGGCTGACACCTTAAACGAGGCAATTTATAACGCCCGTGAGGTGCTAGAAATCTATACAATCATGTTTGAAGATGAAGGTAAAGAATTCCCAGAACCTTCTAGTTTTAAGGCTTTGGCTAGTCAACTTGGCAGTGATGAGGATATTCTGCAAGCTATCTCAGTAGATACGGAACTAGTTAGAGAGCGCGAACGTTCTAAGGTTGTCAATAAAACTGTAACCCTCCCTAGTTGGTTGGTTGAAGTTGGTAAAGAAAATAAAATCAATTTCAGTCAGCTGCTACAAAAAGCAATCAGGGAAGAATTACAGGTATAACGTCATAAAGTACGTACTTCATGGTATAATATACCTATCAGCGATAAAAAAAGCACGTTTGACCGTGCTAGTTTCTTGCCTGCTGAACTCGTCAAATCTTAGCCCTTTTGTGGGGCTTTTTTTGCTCCCCTTTTTGCGTACTTTGGGGGAGCAAGTAGTAAAAAGTAATATTAGTATTTTTTGTTTAAAAGCGCGTGATATAAGGGTTAGGGAGCCCTAAGGAAACATAAAATAAGAAGTTTTTTATTATACTACAAAATCGGCCTTTTGGGTAATAGAATCTCACTTTTTTTGGTATAATGGTAAGCAATAATGGACTAGAAAGAACAAAGATGCAAGATAAAATTGTCATTCATGGGGCGCGTGCCCATAATTTAAAAAATATTGATGTGGAGATTCCGCGAGACAAGTTGGTTGTCGTGACTGGCTTGTCAGGTTCAGGGAAGTCCAGTCTGGCTTTTGATACCCTCTATGCGGAGGGACAACGTCGCTATGTAGAGAGTTTGTCCGCCTACGCTCGTCAGTTCTTGGGAAATATGGAAAAACCAGATGTAGATGCTATTGATGGTCTCAGCCCAGCTATTTCCATCGACCAGAAAACGACTAGCAAAAACCCTCGTTCGACGGTGGGAACAACGACTGAAATCAATGACTATCTGCGTCTTCTCTACGCACGTGTGGGGACGCCTTACTGTATCAAGGGGCATGGAGCTATCAAGGCTTCTTCGGTGGAGCAAATCGTTGATAAGGTTTTGGAGTTACCTGAACGCCAGCGCTTGCAGATTTTGGCCCCTGTCATCCGCAAGAAAAAAGGTCAACATAAGAGTGTTATCGAGAAGGTTCAGAAAGATGGGTATGTCCGTGTCCGTGTGGATGGGGAAGTCTATGATGTGACCGAAGTGCCAGACTTGTCCAAGAGCAAGCAACACAATATCGATGTCGTGGTTGACCGTATTGTCATCAAGGAGGGCATTCGTAGTCGTCTCTTTGATTCCATTGAGGCTGCCCTTCGTATCGCAGAAGGCTATGTCATTATCGACACTATGGACGATTCGGAGTTGCTCTTCTCTGAGCATTATGCCTGCCCAGTTTGTGGATTTACTGTTCCAGAGTTAGAGCCACGTCTCTTCTCCTTCAATGCTCCTTTTGGCTCTTGTAGTGAGTGTGACGGTTTGGGCATCAAGTTGGAGGTGGATACTGATTTGGTAGTGCCAGACGCCAGCAAGACCTTACGTGAGGGAGCGCTAGCACCTTGGAATCCTATCTCATCCAACTACTATCCAAACATGCTAGAGCAGGCTATGACGACCTTTGGAGTGGATATGGATAAGCCTTTTGAGGACTTGTCAGAAGAAGATAAAAACTTGATTCTATACGGCTCAGATGGCAAGGAATTCCATTTCCACTATGAGAATGAATTTGGTGGCGTGCGCGATATCGACATTCCGTTTGAGGGAGTTATCAATAATATCAAACGTCGTTACCATGAAACCAATAGCGATTACACTCGCACTCAGATGCGTCTCTACATGAATGAGCTGACCTGCGGAACCTGTCAAGGCTATCGTCTCAATGACCAGGCCTTGTCTGTCCGTGTGGGCGGCCAGCAAGGGCCACATATTGGAGAAATCTCAGACCTGTCTATCGCTGACCACTTGGACTTGGTGAGCCAGCTGACCTTGTCTGAAAATGAAGCCATCATTGCTCGTCCCATTCTCAAGGAAATCAAGGATCGTTTGACCTTCCTTAATAATGTGGGTCTTAACTATCTGACTCTGTCACGTTCAGCAGGAACTCTTTCAGGTGGGGAAAGCCAGCGTATTCGCTTGGCAACCCAGATTGGTTCTAACCTATCAGGCGTCCTCTATATATTGGATGAGCCGTCAATCGGTCTCCACCAGAGGGATAATGACCGTCTCATTGCCAGTCTCAAAAAGATGCGTGACTTGGGCAATACTCTCATCGTGGTGGAACACGACGAAGATACCATGCGTGAGGCTGATTATCTGATTGACGTTGGTCCCGGTGCCGGTGTTTTTGGTGGGGAGATTGTTGCCGCAGGTACGCCCAAACAGGTGGCTCGCAACAGTAAGTCTATCACAGGCCAGTACTTGTCAGGCAAACGTGCCATTCCAGTACCAGAAGAGCGACGTGTCGGAAATGGTCGTTTTATCGAAGTGACAGGAGCGCGAGAGAACAACTTGCAAAATGTTACTGCTCGCTTCCCACTAGGAAAATTCATCGCAGTGACAGGGGTGTCGGGCTCAGGCAAGTCTACCTTGATCAACAGCATCCTCAAAAAAGCCATTGCCCAGAAGCTCAACCGTAATTCAGACAAGCCTGGTAAATTTAAGACTATTACAGGGATTGAGCATGTAGACCGATTGATTGACATTGACCAGAGCCCTATCGGACGAACGCCAAGGTCTAACCCTGCTACCTATACAGGAGTTTTTGACGATATACGTGACCTTTTTGCCCAGACAAACGAAGCCAAGATTCGAGGCTACAAGAAGGGTCGTTTCAGTTTCAACGTCAAGGGTGGTCGCTGTGAAGCCTGTTCAGGCGATGGAATCATCAAGATTGAGATGCACTTCTTGCCAGATGTTTATGTGGCTTGTGAAGTTTGCCACGGAACCCGTTACAACAGTGAAACCCTAGAAGTCCACTACAAGGAAAAAAATATCTCGCAGGTCTTGGATATGACCGTCAACGATGCGGTAGAATTCTTCCAACACATTCCAAAGATTCAGCGCAAACTTCAGACCATCAAGGATGTGGGACTGGGATATGTGACGCTAGGGCAACCAGCTACCACCCTTTCTGGAGGAGAAGCCCAGCGTATGAAGTTGGCTAGTGAACTTCACAAACGATCGACAGGAAAATCTTTCTATATTCTGGATGAGCCGACGACAGGTCTTCATACCGAGGATATTGCTCGCTTGCTTAAGGTTTTAGCTCGCTTTGTAGACGACGGTAATACAGTCCTTGTTATTGAGCACAATCTGGATGTTATTAAGACTGCAGACCATATTATTGACTTGGGACCTGAGGGCGGTGTCGGTGGTGGAACCATCATCGCAACAGGAACTCCAGAAGAAGTAGCGACCAATGAAGCCAGCTACACAGGACAGTATTTGAAAGGAAAGTTACATCATGAATAAACGTGTACAAGCATTTCTAGCTAAAATGCAAGAAAAAGAACTAGATGGTATCATCATCAATAACCTTAAAAACGTCTATTACCTGACTGGTTTTTGGGGCTCAAACGGAACAGTCTTTATCAGCCGTGACCGTCAGGTCTTAGTGACAGACTCTCGCTATATCATCGCAGCTAAGCAAGAAACCAGTGGTTTTGAGATTGTGGCTGGTCGTGATGAATTGGCTGTCATTGCAGGAATTGTTAAGGACATGGGCTTGACTCGTATCGGTTTTGAAGATGAGATTTCAGTGTCTTATTACCACCGTATGCAGGCAGCTTTTGCAGGTTTGGACTTGCTTCCACAAACTCAGTTTGTGGAAGGTCTTCGTATGATTAAGGATGAGGCAGAGATTGCAGCGATTCGCAAGGCTTGTTCTATCTCAGACCAAGCTTTCCGCGATGCGCTTGACTTTATCAAACCAGGAAAAACTGAAATTGAGATTGCCAACTTCCTTGACTTCCGCATGCGTGAGTTGGGAGCATCTGGCTTATCTTTTGATACGATCCTAGCTAGCGGTATCAATTCTTCTAAACCCCATGCCCATCCAATGCACAAACCAGTGGAGTTGGGAGAAGCCATTACCATGGACTTCGGCTGTCTCTATGACCACTATGTCAGTGATATGACCCGGACTATCTATCTAGGGCATGTTAGCGATGAGCAGGCAGAGATTTACAATACGGTTCTAAAAGCTAACCAAGCCTTGATTGACCAAGCTAAGGCAGGCTTAGGTTTCCGTGACTTTGACAAAATCCCTCGTGATATTATCATTGAGGCAGGTTATGGCGACTACTTTACTCACGGCATTGGCCACGGTATTGGTCTGGATATCCATGAGGAACCCTACTTTAGCCAGACTTCTACAGAAACTATTAAGACAGGTATGACCTTGACCGATGAACCAGGTATCTATATCGAAGGCAAATATGGCGTTCGTATCGAGGATGATATCCTGATTACAGAGACAGGTTGTGAATTATTGACCCTAGCTCCAAAAGAGTTGATAGTCATTTAGTTGTTTGTCAAGAAAAAGTACGAAAATGACGAAAAAAGTCAAAAAAAATTAAAAATAGGTCGCAAGTCGGATGTTTTTTATGGTATAATAGACTAAACTTATAGTAACATGTAGCGAAAGGGGTAGGTACATGATTAAAATTTATACAGTCTCAAGTTGTACTAGCTGTAAAAAAGCAAAAATCTGGCTTAATGCCCACCAGTTAAGTTATAAAGAACAAAACCTTGGTAAAGAAGGAATTACGCGAGAAGAATTACTGGATATTCTAACCAAAACAGATAACGGAATAGCCAGTATCGTCTCATCTAAAAATCGCTATGCCAAAGCCCTTGGAGTGGATATTGAAGATTTGAGTGTTAACGAAGTCCTCAATCTGATTATGGAAACACCTAGAATTTTAAAGAGCCCAATCCTTGTAGATGAAAAACGCCTGCAAGTTGGCTATAAGGAAGACGATATTCGTGCCTTCCTACCACGCTCTGTCCGTAATGTAGAAAATGCAGAAGCACGTTTGCGTGCAGCTCTATAAACATCAAGGCTGGGAGCAATTCCCAGTCTTATTCTATTTTAATTTCAAAAAGAAAGAAGAAAGAAATGAAAAAAATAGTTCTTGTTAGTCTAGCTTTCCTTTTTGTCCTGGTTGGTTGCGGACAGAAAAAAGAAACTGGACCAGCTACAAAAACAGAAAAAGATACGCTTCAGTCGGCATTGCCAGTTATTGAAAATGCTGAGAAGAATACAGTTGTAACCAAGACTTTGGTCTTGCCCAAGTCAGATGATGGTAGCCAGCAGACCCAAACCATTACTTACAAAGACAAGATTTTTTTGAGTCTAACTATCCAACAAAAGCGTCCAGTCTCAGATGAGCTGAAGACCTACATTGACCAACATGGAGTGGAGGAAACTCAAAAAGCTCTTCTCGAGGCGGAAGAGAAAGACGACTCCATCATAGAAGCTCGTAAATTAGCAGGATTTAAGCTTGAAACAAAACTATTGAGTGCAACAGAACTTCAAACAACGACTGGTTTTGATTTTCAAGTTTTGGATGTCAAGAAAGCTTCTCAGTTAGAATATTTGAAGAATATTGGCTTAGAAAATCTTTTGAAGAATGAACCAAGCAAATATATTTCAGACAGATTGGCAAATGGTGCGACAGAACAATAGAAAATCCAAATAAATAAACTGCCTGAATTGTAGAACGTAAGGAATTATGCTATAATGGTACTATTCTAAGGAAAGAGGGTGTTAGAATGGGATTTACTGAAGAAACAGTACGTTTTAAATTGGACGATTCCAATAAAAAAGAAATTAGCGAAACTTTGACTGATGTCTATGCTTCGTTGAACGATAAGGGCTACAACCCAATTAACCAAATTGTAGGTTACGTATTGAGTGGAGACCCTGCCTACGTTCCTCGTTATAATAATGCACGAAATCAAATCCGTAAGTATGAGCGTGATGAAATCGTTGAGGAATTGGTTCGCTACTACCTTAAAGGACAAGGAGTCGATCTGTAACCTATGAGAATTATGGGATTGGACGTCGGTTCAAAAACGGTAGGGGTGGCTATTAGCGACCCGCTCGGTTTTACAGCTCAAGGGCTTGAAATCATCCAAATCAATGAGGAGCAAGGCCAATTTGGTTTTGACCGCGTTAAGGAGCTGGTTGATACTTACAAGGTGGAACGATTTGTAGTGGGCCTGCCTAAAAACATGAACAATACAAGCGGACCGCGCGTAGAAGCTAGTCAAGCCTACGGAGCAAAGCTAGAAGAGTTTTTTGGTTTACCAGTAGACTATCAGGATGAACGCTTGACAACAGTGGCTGCTGAGCGTATGTTGATTGAACAAGCAGATATCAGTCGCAATAAGCGCAAGAAAGTCATTGATAAGTTAGCAGCTCAGCTGATTTTACAAAATTATTTAGATAGAAAATTTTAATATAAAGGAGAGGATATGTCACACGATCATAACCACGACCACGAAGAACGTGAACTAATCACACTAGTAGATGAGCAAGGAAATGAAACCTTGTTTGAAATCCTTTTGACAATTGATGGAAAAGAAGAATTTGGTAAAAACTATGTTCTTCTAGTACCAGTTAACGCAGAAGAAGACGAAGACGGACAAGTTGAAATCCAAGCTTACTCATTCATCGAAAACGAAGATGGAACAGAAGGCGAATTGCAACCAATCCCAGAAGACTCAGAAGACGAATGGAACATGATTGAAGAAGTCTTTAATAGTTTTATGGAGGAGTGATACAGTCTGGGAGACTGTATCAGCCCAACTCCCAGAAATGGGGAAGAGTTGGAACGTCCTGTGGATGTTTTAGCCCAAGTTAATATTCATAGTTGTTAGTGATTAGCTAACCAGGTGAGAGGTCGGGACGAAAATCCTGACCTCATTTTTTGTTATCTACGGAATTTTGCTAGATAATTGATTAGACTTTTGTCAAGGAGATGTGTATGTTTGAAGTAGGAGAATGGCTTTATAGTCGGATTGGTTTGAATTTTCGATCAGGTTTAGGCCGAATACAGCAAGCGGTGGATTTGTTAGGGAATCCAGAGAAGTCTTATCCTATTATCCATGTAACAGGGACTAATGGGAAAGGATCTACCATTGCTTTTATGAGGGAGTTATTTATGGGGCATGGCAAAAAAGTCGCGACCTTTACCTCCCCTCATATCGTCTCTATCAATGATCGAATCTGCATTAATGGGCAATCTATAGAAGACACAGACTTTATCCGTTTGGCTGAGCAGGTCAAGGAGATGGAGAAAACGCTTCTGCAAACCCATGATCAGTTGTCCTTTTTTGAACTGCTGACCTTGATTGCTTTTCTTTATTTTAGAGAGCAAGAAGTGGATTTGGTTTTACTAGAAGTGGGAATTGGCGGCTTACTTGACACGACCAATGTGGTAACTGGAGAGCTTGCTGTTATCACCTCCATTGGGCTTGACCATCAGGAAACCTTGGGTGATAGTCTGGAAGCAATCGCAGAGCAGAAAGCTGGTATTTTCAAGGCTGGTAAGAAGGCAGTGATTGCGAAATTGCCTCCAGAAGCTAGGCTTGTCTGTCAGAAAAAAGCAGACTCTTTAGCTGTTGATCTTTATCAGGCAGGTCAAGATTTTTCAATGCTGAATGGTAATTTTTCAAGCTCTTTACTAAATCTTTCACAGCTGAACATAGGCTTAGAAGGAGCTTATCAGCAGGAAAATGCGGCCTTGGCGTTGCAAGCATTTCTTCTCTTTATGGGAGAAGGAAAGGAAGTTGTTTATGAGCAGGTTGTAAGACAGGCTTTGGAGAAGACCCATTGGGCTGGACGTTTGGAGCGTATTCGCCCACAGATTTACTTGGATGGTGCTCATAACCTCCCTGCCTTGACTCGCTTGGTTGAGTTTATCAAAGAAAAAGAGCAGGAAGCCTATCGTCCTCAAATCCTATTTGGAGCCTTGAAACGGAAGGATTATCAAGGGATGTTGGGTTATCTGACTGAAAATTTACCTCAGGTGGAACTCAAGGTGACTGGCTTTGACTATCAAGGTTCTTTGGATGAGACAGATGTAACAGGTTACGATATAGTTTCTTCTTACCGAGAATTTATCAGCAGTTTCGAAGAAAAAGCCGATACGCAGGACTTGTTATTCATTACAGGGTCTCTCTATTTTATCTCAGAAGTACGGAGCTACCTGCTGGGGCATGAACAGATAAATTGACCACCTTTTTTGAACTTGTTATACTAGGGGAATTGCTGGTTAGAGAAAATTTCTCTAAATTGGTAGCAGAAAGGAAATCCATCATGAAATTAACAAGATTCACACGTTCTCTTGCTTCTCTAGCAAGTCTTAGTCTCTTAGTAGCTTGTTCACAAAGAGCTCAACAGATTCAACAACCAGCAGCTCAAGCGCAAACACAACAAACTCAGCAATCACAACCTACTGCTTCATCGTCTACAGAAAATACAAACCAGGTAGCAACAAGTTCTTCATAAAATGCACCTGAGGCTCAACCGACTGATATTGATGGGACTTATACAGGCCAAGATGACGGAGACCGTATCACTTTAGTGGTCACTGGAACGACTGGTACATGGACTGAGCTCGAATCTGACGGGGATCAGAAAGTCAAACAGGTCACATTTGATGCAGCAAATCAACGCATGATTATTGGCGATGATGTCAAAATTTACACTGTAAACGGTAATCAAATCGTCGTAGACGATATGGATAGAGACCCATCGGACCAAATCGTTTTAACTAAATAAGACTATGCAAGTAGGAAGGGCTGGATTTTTCAGCCTTTTTACTTTTACCTAGAAAATAATCATAAATACTTGCCTTCTATCGAATACCTGGGTTATACTAGTATCAATTACTTGTTTTTAGCATTCAAAATATCAAGGAGGGGATATGAAATATAGAAAATTTCAATTATTGATGTCCAAGTATGGCTTTAGTCTTTCGATTATGCTACTTGAACTTTGTCTTGTTTTTGGTATCTTTCTTTATTTAGGACGCATGGCTCCCATTTTATGGATTACTGTCCTCATTCTACTGAGTATCATCACAATCATTTCGATAGTCAACCGTAATACGACTCCTGAGAATAAGGTAACCTGGTTGTTAGTAGCCTTTGTGCCAGTATTTGGCCCCTTGCTCTATCTGATGTTTGGTGAGAGGCGATTGTCCAAAAAAGAAATCAAACAACTGAAGAAGCTAGGCTCCATGCATTTCCAAGAAGCAAATAGCCAGCTACTAAAAGAGGAATTAAAAGAAAGTGACAAGGCGGCATATGGTGTCATCAAGTCCTTATTGAGTATGGATACCAATGCTGATGTCTATGATCAAACTGCCTCTACATTTTTTTCTAACGGAGAAGCTATGTGGAAAAAGATGGTAGAAGATCTCAAAAAGGCTGAGAAATTTATCTTCTTGGAATATTACATTATAGAAGAAGGTTTGATGTGGAATCGTATTTTAGAAATCTTGGAGCAAAAAGTTGCTCAAGGCATTGAAGTTAAACTGCTCTATGACGATATTGGCTGTATGGCTACTTTAACAGGAGATTATGCACATCGACTTCGTCAGCTGGGCATCGAGGCCCATAAATTCAATAAAGTTATTCCTCGTTTGACAGTGGCCTATAATAACAGAGATCATAGAAAAATATTGATTATTGATGGTCAGATAGCTTATACAGGAGGCATTAACTTAGCCGATGAGTACATTAACCATGTCGAGAGATTTGGTTATTGGAAGGATAGTGGAATTCGCTTAGACGGACTAGCAGTAAAAGCCCTAACACGCTTGTTTTTAACCACTTGGTACATCAATCGAGGAGAGATTAGTGATTTTGATCAATATCATTTAGAAAATCATTCTATCCCAAGTGACGGTTTAACCATTCCATACGGAAGTGGACCCAAGCCAATTTTTCGAACGCAGGTAGGGAAAAAGGTTTATCAGAGTTTGATCAATCAAGCAACGGAATCGGTCTATATTACGACACCTTATTTGATCATAGACTATGATTTAACGGAGACAATCAAAAATGCTGCTATGAGAGGGGTCGATGTTCGGATTGTCACCCCTTACATACCAGATAAGAAGTTCATTCAGTTAGTCACAAGAGGCGCTTATCCAGACCTTCTTTCTGCTGGTGTTCGAATTTATGAGTATAGTCCAGGTTTTATTCATAGTAAGCAGATGTTGGTAGACGAAGATTTTGCGGTGGTGGGGACAATCAATCTCGACTACCGGAGCTTGGTACACCATTATGAAAATGCAGTCTTACTCTATAAAACTCCTTCTATAATGGAAATAGCCCGAGATTTTCAAAATATATTTGCAGATTCTCAGGAAGTTTATCCCCATTCTATCAAAACGAGCTGGTATCAAAAACTTGTAAAAGAAATCGCCCAGTTATTCGCTCCAATCTTATAAGAAGTCTAGGACTGAGGACACAAACCAGTCCTCTTTTTCTTGCTTTTTACGAATAGAAAGATATAGGGAGGGACGATGCTGACTCAGAAAGAATTGGATTATATCCTGACATTCAAACAGACACATTTACACCGTTTTCGGGAAATTGAAACCTTTGTGAAACTATGTAAAAAATCACTTAAACAGCCATCGTAAGCTGACAATCCTAGGACTTTTTGATATACTAAGACAGATAAATTGAATAGGAGAAACGATATGAGTGTGTATGGTAGAGTAGAAGAAGTTCATCAGGAGAATCGTGAACCTCTAGAATACCAAATCAAACAAGAATTGCATCATCGTGAATCAAGTCGTCTTCCTTTGGTGAAAATTTTACTATGGAGTACGCTTGTAACAGGAATAACTCTAGGAGTACCGCTATTACTCGATTTAATGAGTGCACAGGAAGTGCAGGATTTTTATGCAGGTTGGGCGCTTCATCAGACAGGGAAGATTTACAGCGACTATTATGGAAGTCAAGGTTTGCTTTATTATTTGCTGACTTACGTGACTCAGGGCGGATTTTTCTTTGCCATCTTTGAGTGGTTAGCCTTGGTAGCAGGAGGATTTTTCCTTTTTAGATCAGCGGACACCTTGACAGAGCAAGGAGAGCAAGCTGGACAAGTGGTGACTATTTTTTACATGCTAGTTACAGGTCTTGCTTTTGGTGGAGGATATGCGACTCTTTTAGCGCTTCCCTTCTTATTCGCGGCCTTTAGTTTAGTTGCGGCTTACCTAAGCAATCCAAGCCATGATAAGGGCTTTGTACGGATTGGGCTGGCTTTGGCAGGCGGATTTTTCTTTGCTCCCTTGTCATCGCTCCTGTTTCTTGCTGTAGTGAGTTTAGGCTTGTTGGTCTTTAACCTTGGGCATAGACGCTTTGCGCATGGGTTTTATCAGTTTCTTGCAGTGGCTTTAGGTTTTTCACTTGTCTTTTATCCAACTGCCTACTATAGTGTTGCAACAGGAAGTTTTGGGGATGCCATTAGTGGTATTCGTTATCCTATTGACAGTATTCGCTTTGATTTCACTTCTAAAATTTTAGAGAATATAGCTTTTTATGGCTTGTTGTCCCTTGGTTTGGGATTTGTGGTTTGTATCTTTTTAGGTCTCTTTCAATCCAAACCCTCTAAACTATATGTCATCTCAGTGCCTGCGAGTCTTGTGACAATTTTAGGTTTGATTTTGCTTTTCTTTTCACAAGAGCCTCTGCACGCTTCTTATTTGATGGTCGTCTTCCCTGTTTTCCTACTTTTATTGGTAACCAATATTAAGAGTCAACAGAGGGGGCGTAGTGTTAGACGAAGACGAAGAGAAACGCCAGTTAGTCTATGGAGTCGTTTCTTCAAAGGAAATCTATATCTGCCAGTTTTAGGGCTTGTCTATCTCTTGACTGTTCCCTTTTTGATGAGGTTTGTCCTTTATCCGGTACCTTATCAAGAACGTAATCGTCTTGCTGATTTGGTAAAAGAGGAGACAAATACGGAAGATGCTATCTATGCATGGGATGATACTGCGACTCTTTATCGTAAGAGTGAGCGCTTGTCGCCATCGGCGATTTTGTCTCCCGTGCACTATACAGCAACTGAGGAAAATCGGAATAAGCTACTCAATGACTTGAAAGAAAAACAACCTAAGGTGATTGTGGTAAATGACAAGGTGCCAGTCTGGTCTGAAGTAGAAACAATCTTGAAAGAAAATTACCAACAAGTAAAGACTGATTACTCAGAGTTTAAAGTCTATAAAATCAAATAACAAAATCAATATCTTGTGTATTTTTAAAAATTTTAGGATTTTTAACACAAGATATTGATTTTTCTTTTTAGAGTGGTATAATACTTTTTAGAAAGAACATTTTAGAAAAGAGCATGCATATGATTGCACTAGAAGAAAAAATTACAATTTTGCCAACTCTCTTCGTCGAGAAACGAGATGGGAGACGTGTTGTATTTGATGTGGATAAGATTGACAAGGCTCTCCACAAGGCGGCAGACAAGGTTATGGATGTGACACCCTTGGTTGAAAAACGCCTCAATGCTCTGACTGAGCGAATTGTCACAGAAATTCATAGTCGCTTTCCACAGGGGGTTAAGATTTACGAAATTCAAAATATCGTAGAACATGAACTCCTTGAAGCCAAAGAATATGCGCTGGCTGAGGAGTATATCACTTATCGGACACAGAGGGATTTTGAGCGCTCAAAAGCGACAGATATCAACTTTAGTATTCATAAGCTTCTTAATAAAGATCAGGCAGTTGTCAATGAAAATGCCAATAAAGATAGCGATGTTTTTAACACCCAACGTGATTTGACTGCGGGGATTGTTGGGAAGTCGATTGGACTCCAAATGCTTCCTAAGCACGTAGCCAATGCTCACCAAAAGGGGGATATCCACTATCACGATTTGGACTACAGTCCCTATACACCGATGACCAACTGCTGTTTGATTGATTTCAAGGGGATGTTGGAAAATGGTTTTAAGATTGGAAATGCAGAGGTAGAAAGTCCCAAGTCTATCCAGACTGCAACAGCTCAGATTTCCCAAATCATCGCCAACGTGGCTTCTAGCCAGTACGGTGGTTGTTCAGCTGACCGTATCGATGAAGTCTTGGCGCCTTATGCAGAGAAGAACTACCAAAAACACCTCAAAGATGCAGAAGAATGGGTCTTGCCTGAAAAACGGGAAGATTACGCTTGGAAGAAAACTCAAAAAGACATCTACGATGCTATGCAATCCCTTGAGTATGAAATCAACACCCTCTTCACTTCAAATGGCCAAACACCTTTTACCTCGCTAGGTTTTGGTCTAGGAACTAGCCGTTTTGAGCGTGAAATTCAAAAAGCTATTTTAAACATTCGTATCAAGGGTCTTGGTTCAGAACACCGTACAGCCATCTTTCCTAAGCTCATCTTTACGCTTAAAAGAGGTCTTAACTTGGAAGAAAGAACTCCCAACTACGACATTAAGCAGTTGGCTCTTGAGTGTGCAACCAAGCGGATGTACCCAGACGTCTTGTCTTACGATAAGATTGTCGACTTGACAGGTTCTTTTAAGGTGCCTATGGGTTGCCGTTCGTTTCTTCAAGGGTGGAAGGATGAAAATGGTGTAGAAGTCAATTCAGGTCGGATGAATTTAGGCGTTGTGACGGTCAATCTTCCTCGCATCGCCCTCGAGTCTGAGGGCGACATGAATAAGTTCTGGGAAATCTTCAACGAGCGTATGAATATCGCAGAAGATGCCCTGGTTTACCGTGTCGAACGAACCAAGGAAGCGACACCGGCAAATGCTCCTATTCTTTATCAGTACGGTGCTTTTGGCCATCGTCTAGGTAAAGAAGAAAGTGTTGACCAGCTCTTTAAGAATCGTCGGGCAACCGTTTCGCTGGGCTATATCGGCTTGTATGAAGTAGCGACAGTTTTCTTTGGTAACAGCTGGGAAAGTAATCCAGATGCTAAGGAATTCACGCTAGACATCATTCGCGATATGAAACGCCGTGTAGAAGAGTGGTCTGACCAATATGGCTACCATTTCTCTATCTACTCAACACCGTCTGAAAGTTTGACAGACCGTTTCTGTCGACTAGATACAGACAAGTTTGGTTCTATTCCTGATATTACAGATAAGGAATACTACACCAACTCTTTCCACTACGATGTTCGTAAAAATCCAACACCGTTTGAAAAATTAGACTTTGAGAAAGTCTATCCAGAAGCAGGTGCGTCAGGTGGTTTCATCCATTATTGTGAGTATCCAGTCCTTCAGCAAAATCCTAAGGCTCTGGAAGCTGTCTGGGATTATGCTTATGACCGTGTGGGTTATCTGGGGACTAATACTCCAATAGACCGTTGCTATAAGTGTGACTTTGAAGGGGATTTTGAACCAACTGAGAGGGGCTTTGCTTGTCCTAACTGTGGCAATAGCGACCCTAAAACAGTAGACGTTGTTAAACGGACTTGTGGCTATTTAGGTAATCCTCAAGCGAGACCTATGGTCAATGGGCGTCACAAGGAAATTGCAGCGCGTGTCAAACACATGAATGGTTCAACGATTAAAATAGCTGGTCACCAAGTAACCAATTAGAAAGAAATGAAATGGGAAAATATCAATTAGACGATAAGGGGCGTGCACAAGTGACCCGTTATCACGAGAAACACTCTAAAGGTGGAGCTGGTAAGAAAGAACGCTTGCTCAACCTCAGAGAACAATTTTTAAATAAGAATAAGAAGAAATAAAAGTGAGAGTCAGCTCTCGCTTTTCTCATAGTGGGAGGTAAGGATGGAATTACGCAGACCAAGATTAGCAGATAAAGAAACAGTTTTAGAGATGATGGCAGAGTTTGAAAAGAGCCAATCAGCCCATGATGGCGGATTTTGAGATACAGAGAACTTTGTGTATGAAGAGTGGTTGGAAACAAATATGCAAAAAGAAATGGGAATAAACTTGCCTGAAAATCGTGTTCCTTCTATTCAATTTGTATCATTTGATGATGCAGGTCATACTCTAGGATTTTTGAATCTGCGATTGAGACTGAATGAGGGTTTACTGAATTATGCTGGCCACATTGGCTACTCCATCCGTCCATCAGAAAGAGGCAAAGGTTATGCAAAAGAGACTCTCCGTCAGGGCTTGAAAGTTGCTAAGGAAAAGAATATCAAGAAAGCTCTGGTGACCTGTAGTGTGAATAATTCTGCTAGTAGAGCAGTCATTTTAGCAAATGGTGGGCTCCTTGAGGACGTTCGTAATGGTGTGGAGCGTTATTGGATAGAGGTAGCGAATGAATAATCCAAAACCACAAGAATGGAAAAGCGAGGAACTCAGTCAAGGGCGTATCATTGACTACAAGGCCTTTAACTTTGTGGATGGCGAAGGCGTGCGTAATTCTCTCTATGTATCAGGTTGCATGTTTCATTGCGAGGGATGTTATAATGTTGCCACCTGGTCCTTCAATGCCGGAATTCCCTATACAGCAGAATTAGAAGAACAGATCATGGAAGATCTCGCTCAACCTTATGTTCAAGGCTTGACCTTGCTGGGAGGGGAGCCTTTTCTTAATACTGGGATTCTCTTGCCACTTGCTAAGCGGATTCGGAAGGAATTGCCAGACAAGGACATCTGGTTCTGGGCCGGCTACACTTGGGAAGAAATGATGTTGGAAACTCCAGATAAACTGGAACTCTTGTCACTGATTGACATTCTTGTCGATGGACGATATGATCGAACTAAGAGAAATCATATGCTCCAGTTTCGAGGTTCGTCTAACCAACGAGTTATCGATGTGCAAAAATCGCTCAAAAGTGGGCAAGTAGTGATTTGGGACAAGCTCAATGACGGAAAAGAAAGCTATGAACAGGTGAAGAGAGAATGAAGAAAAAAGACTTAGTAGACCAACTAGTCTCAGAGATCGAGACGGGGAAAGTCAGGACACTGGGAATATACGGTCATGGAGCTTCGGGTAAATCAACCTTTGCTCAAGAATTGTACCAAGCTTTAGATTCTACTACAGTAAATTTGCTAGAAACAGATCCTTATATCACCTCAGAACGCCATCTGGTAGTGCCAAAGGACGCACCAAATCAAAAGGTGACAGCTTGTCTGCCGGTGGCGCATGAACTTTTACCTCTTCCTCCCTACTCATCTGAGTACAATCCTATTGAGAAAACATGGGCTCATATCAAAAAGCACCTCAAAAAGGTATTACCAAGTTGCAATACCTTTTACGAGTCTCTTCTGTCCTGCTCTTGTTTCAATTAACTATATCTATAGAGTAACATAAATCTCAAAAAATGGGGTGCCCCCCTCTGTTTGTTATGCAAAAAAATAGAAGATAGGATAGAGAATCGCTTTGATGATTTCAATCATATCTTCTATTCAAATAGTTAGCTCATTAAATTAATGATATTACTGAGTTCAATTCCCTCTCTTTTAATATCTTAAAGCCTCCCAATATCCATGACAATGAGATATTTTAGCTAAAATCAAAGAGTGTTCACAAAATTTGATGTAATAAACTCTTGATTAACATTGTTAAAATTGATTATTCAAAAATTTCCGGAGTTGCCTTTGTTTAACAGTGTTCAACCCCCATATATCCGATACTAACATCATCAATATAACAAGTGCAAAAATATATCCCATATTTGATAATGATGATAACGATGAAAAATAGGAGAAGTACACAGTCTTACTGAGATAAACTAAATTTAATCCTGTAGTTATTAGCACTGCACTAAAGAAAGATAAAAGAAAAATTAATATATTGTCAAAAAATATTATTGAAAAAATATACTTTTTCTTATACCCTAAGCTATATAAAATAGCTAACTCTTTTGATCTATTGATTATATATCCCTTATTTAAAAATGCAACTACTAATCCTATGACCAGAGAAATTACAGTCGAACCAACTATCAATATTCTCACTAAGCTACCATAAATATCACTAAAAGTTCCTGACCTCATATCATATCTGGAAGCTAATCGATACTTAGGAAATAGTTTTTGCAGATTTTTAGAAATAGTCTCTACATCACCAGTTATTTTTATTAACAATCCATCTTTGCTCGTCCCTACAGCATTTACATAATTTTCATAACTATCTACAATGTCTTTACTAGCCTTTGATGTTTCAGGAGTCAACGATAATATTTGTTTGTGATGCTCATATGATTCTTGACTTAAAAAATATTCAAGATTAGATTCTTCAAAATAAGATGAGTAAATTGGATAATTTGATTTCAAACTATTTTGATAATATGTTTGATAAACACCGCTAATTATTACTTTATCATTCTTTTTTTCCTTAGAGTATATATTTGCTGTTTCCAAATCAATTTCTTTTCTAAGAACTTTTTGATAGTCTTCAGTATTTAAATGTTGCAAAATAAAAGTATCTGGTACTAAAACTTCATTACTGTCATCCTTTGGATAGTCACCTGATAACAGGATTATATTCTCAGAATTATAATCTGAAATAAAGTATTTAGGAACATCGAGTTTTTGGAAATTGAATGAAAGTGAAGAAATTTTATTCCAGCCATAGTTAAACTTTCTTATTTTACTAGAAAAATCTTTTTCAGAAAAATTTAAATTTAAACTATTATAAGCATTGTTATAATTAGATTTTACACCATGATTAAATAAAATTACCTTCTCAATTCCATCAATGGATTCAACTTGTTGTTTATCTTTATCCGAAAAACCTATTCTCTTACCATCATAAGGGCTTTGTATATTATTTTCATTATAATCTTTTATTGTATCTGTATTGAGTTGCTGAGTAGATGCCACTATGACTCTTTCACTTATTCCAGAAAAAAAACTCTCAAAACTAAGTAAAGAAGCTGAACGATACGCAGTAAAGCCTAGTATAAAAATAGATATTATTAAAGTCATAGGAACTATTAGAAGTAATTGCCTCTTCATATTTCGAATTGACTTATATTTTACATAATCTATAGTAAAATTAAAGGGAATTTTTCGAGTATTTTCGTTGAAGTTATCAGATAACTTTATATTTTCCTCTGTTCTCCTGACTTCTTTAATTGTTTTATCTTTTATCTCATATACAACATCTGCCAAATTAGCCAACTCTCTATCATGAGTGATATAGAAAATAAGAATCCCTCTATTTCTAAGTTTTTGTAGATATTTAAAAACTAATTGGCTGGTTGAAGTATCTAAGTTTCCTGTAGGTTCATCTAATAGTAAAATCTTTGGTTTTTTTATGGCTGCACGTGCAAGAGCTACCCTCTGCTTTTGCCCTCCGCTTAACTCAAAGCAAAACTTAGATTTCAAATCAAAAATATCTAATTCTTTCATGATACTTCCGATATCTGAATCCGGTGCATTACTTGCTAATTTTAAATTTTCAAAAACAGTAAAGTCTTCCAAAAGTTTATAATCTTGAAAAACTAATCCTATCTTTGATTCTCTTAACTGCGCCCATGTATCCAAACTATATTCTTTTGCGTTTTGCTTGAATAAAGTATACTCTCCTTCATACTCCTGATCTAAACCAAATAAAATATTAAACAATGTTGATTTACCTGTTCCGCTTTCACCTATTAAAGAATAAATTTTATTTGAGTCTTCTATATTGAGTGTAACTGAATTCAAAACTATTTTTTCTTTATATTTTTTGTCAAGATTTGAAATTTTCAACATACCTTTTACTCTCCAATGACATCTAAAAATAATATGAGAACCTGCTGTAGAATCACGGTACTAGTTAATTTTAAAATAGTTCAAATTTATGTCAGTATGATTTTATTATTTTTAATTGACTAAGCACCATGGATATATAATATATTTTCCCAAAAATAAAAGTTGAGTT